>JBILLP010000194.1:0-6458 GCA_044376025.1 Bradymonadia bacterium | reverse complement strand
GTCGAGGTCGCGAGGTCGAGTCCCCGGGCGACCAGGCGCCCCGAGAGCTGCGGTGTCGGCAGCCCGACGAGCCTGACGTCGCCGACGACGCGACCGCCCATGCACTCCGCCTCGATGCTTGCGAGCCGCACGTCCTCGTTGTCGACGTCGAGATCGAGCGTCAGCAGGGGCACCGCCTCACCGACGATATCGAGTCCGACGCCGCGAACGGGGCCGCGGAGCACGGGCTTGCGAGAGGTCCCGAGCACCTCGAGCGTGGCGTCGACCGAGCCCCGGACCGGCGAGTTGACCACCCAGCGCTCGGGCAGCACGTCGCGGAGCTCGAGCCTGAGGTCGAGCGGGGCGTCGGGCCGCCACGCGCGACCGGCGAACAGTCCCAGGGAGCCGGAGCCGCTCACACTGCCGCGAGCCGAGACGTAGGTGGCGTCTTCGACGATCAGCCGGTCGCCGACGCGTCGGAGCCTGGCGTTGGCGTCGAACGCGCCGCCCGCCTCCGCCGTGCGGGACAGCGTCGTCGCCAGGTCGAAGGTGTCCGGGATCAGCACGTCGCCGGCAAGGGAGCCCTGCGCGGTGACCTCGACGCGATCGGCCCAGGCAAGGTCAGGGCGCCACCGCCGCAGATCGTCGAGCTTCACCTCGACGTCGAGCCCGAGCGCCACCACCTGCGTGAGGTCCCATCGCCCGTTGGCGCGCACCGATGTGCCGCCGCCCGACAGGTCGACTGCCCAGGCGCGGTCGGGCGAGGTCAGCCCGATCCAGCCCCGCGGGTCAATGACCGCCGCGACGCGTCCCCGCAGCTCCCGGGGAGGCAGCGGCTGCCTCTCGGTCCAGGCGAGGCTGAAGGCGTCGGTGTCGACCGACAGCATGGGCTGCAGTGCCGAGCGCTCGTCGGGCTGCCCCGAGTGGGAGTAGCCGTGTGTGGTCTTGACCGTCAGGTCGCCCCATGCGTGCAGCGGCCCCTTCGCCGGGTCGCAGCGCTCGCCACCGACCTGCACCACGGCTCCCTCGACAAGCGCGAGCGAGGCCGGCTTGAGGTAGGGCGCCAGCAGCCTGCCGAGGCTGAGATCGCGCACGCAGGCATCGAGCCGCCAGGTTCCGTCCGTCGGAACCCACCAGCCCGTGGCCGTCACCTCGCCCCCCCAGCCCCTGACGCGCAGCGGCGTCTCGAAGGTCATGCGACCCTGCGAGAAGCGCATCGAGGCCTCGACCTCGTCGAGCGGCTGCCGCAGCGCCACGATGTCGCGCAGGCGCAGCCCGACCGTGCCCTCGAAGAACGACAGCGTGCCGTGGCCCGAGGCCGTGAGCGTCTGCCCGGGAGCGCCGTCGAAGGTCTCAGGCAGCGCGAACTGCAGCAGCGGCGATGTTGCCTCAAGCGAGATCGTGGTGCTGCCGTCGAAGCGCATCCCGACCGATTCGCGCGGCGGCACCTTGGGAGTGTCGCTCAGCACCTCGAGCCAGCCCGACGCTGTCAGGCTGTCGCGTCCGAGCCGCAGTTGCGCCCGGCTGAACCCGAAGCCGTGGTCCCGCCAGACAAAGTCTCGAAATGTGGCGCGCGTCAGCGGCAGGTCGAGCACGCCACGGAGCCTCCCCTCGGTCGCCGGTGCCGGTTCGCGGCTCGTCTCCCAGGGGCGCACCCGTCGGCGGGCATCCCACTCGCTCTGCGCCCACAGCCGCTTGCCGGGCCCGAGGCCCAGCGCTGCCTCGGTGAGCAGGATGCGCCCGCCCCCGACGTCGAACTGGTCGACCTTGACCTCGATGGAGTGCGCGCCCGAATGCAGCTTCGCGCCGATCGCCTCGATGTGGTCGAGGCGGATCAGCGCCTCATGGAACTGCATCAGGAAGGCGACCCCTGAGAGCTTGATGTCGCTGAAGACGATGGTGGGACCGCTGCCGGTGGACTTGGTCGCGAACGCGCCGACGAAGGCCGAGTCGAGGCCAATCGGTCGGTCCGACGCGACATCGAGGGTCACCTCGCCGCCGGCCACCTCGCAGTCGTCGAACTGCAGGCGATTGTCGAAGAGCCCCCACGGCCGAAGCGTGCAGCTTGCCGCATCGACTGCGACGACCTCGTGCCCCGCCGGGTCGGCGATGTGGACGTCATACAGCGTCACGTCGAATGGGTTGCCGCCCAGCGCCAACCGGCCTACCTCGACCCTTCCGGGCAGCGCCGCATCGATCTGCTCGATGAGCCACGCGTTGCCCCGCGACGAATGCACCACGAGCAAGAACACGACGTAGCAGGCAACGAGGGTCACCGCCGGGATGACGAACGCCAGCGGAACGCGAAACGCAACGCGTACCCTGTGGCGCTCGACCCGCCCTTGCCTCGACGCCCGATTGTTCGCCACCGACTCGAATCCTCTGCCTGGCCGAAGTCCGGCCGCGTGGCGGGCCTGGTGCGGCTGACCGCCGGCTGCCTCGTCATGCTCGCCGTGCCAGCCGGCTGCGCCGACACGTCGGGCGACCGCTTTGACACGCAATCCGCCACGACTCAAGCCGTATTCGGCGAGGATGACCGCATTTCGGTGACGGTCTCGCCGGGGCGCCTCATCTGTGCCGCGGAGCGCGGCGCCACCTCGACGGCGTCGGTCCCCGCCGGCGCGACGGTCTCGGACTTCTGCGCCGGCACGCTTGGCGTGGGCGAGGGCTCCGCCTCTGCCGGTGCTGAGGGGCACGGCGTTGCGGTGCGAGCCTCGAGCCCGTTCCCCGAGGTGCTGCTCGACAACGGGACAACCCGGTCGCAGCGCATCCTGCTCCGGGTCGCGAACCTCGGGAGCCTCGCCGTTGAGGCGCCCATCCTGCAGCCGCTGCGGCCCGACGCGCGCCTCGACCCCGCCTGTGAGCAGGTTGACTCGACGCTGCCGCTCTACCTCGCCCCTCTCGTCCCGACCTCTCTTGACGCCACGACCCGGCTGCTCGAGGTCGAGCTGCCAGCCTGCCGCACGCTCCGGCTCCCGTTCCGGCTCGACCCGTCGGCCACACGCTTCAGGATCGCCGTGGTCGGGCCGTCTCCCGGTTCAGACGAGGTGCTCCGAGCTGCGGTGCGCGATGCCCGTGAGTGGCCGGCCGACTTCGTGCTGTTCGTCGGGGGCGTCTTCTCGCCCGGCACGAGCGAGCCGGCTGCGAGGCTCTTCGACCTCGTGGAGTCAGGGGGGACTGCGCTGCAGGTGCCGTACGGGCTGGTGATGGGCGCCGAGGAGCGAGACTCGGGCACGACGGCCTTCTACGAGCGGCTGGGCCCGACCGACTTCACGAGCTCGGTCGGTGTGGTCCGGCTGCTGAGCCTCGATACCTCGGATCGGCTGGTCACCGAGGGGCAACTCGACTTCGTCGAGGGCCTGCGGGCATCAGCGGCGCCCTCGATCGCCTTCATGTACGCGCCTCCGTACGCGCCGCGGTCGCTGGCTCCCGACGGCATCCGTGACCCTCAGCTTGCGGCGCGGCTGTTCGAGGCGCTGCGGCAGGCGGGGGTCGATCACCTCTTTGCGGGCTCCGATGGCGGCGCGACCACCGCATTCGGGGCGATGGCCATCCACGAGGTCGCCGACGCGGGGCGCAGCGGTGGCGCGACCTACGCCCGCGTCCTCATCGAGGGGCCTTGGCCCCGCGCCCCGCTGTGCCGCGCGGGGGCCTGCGACGAGGGCAGCGGGTGCGTCGAGGGTGTCTGCCTTCGCTCGTGTGCGACCGGTGGCGACTGCGACGCCGACCGCCCCCTGTGCGTCGCGGGCGCCTGCCGCACACCCTGCACCGCCGACGCCGACTGCCCCGACCTGCTCCCGGTCTGCGAGGCCGCCGCCGGCGTCTGTGCCGAGTCCCCCCGCGTGACCGTCGAGCTTCGCCGCCCGCGCTAGCGCGGGCCCCTCGCGGGCCGATGCCTCGCCCCCCGGCCCCGCGATTGCCTGCATCGACCCGCATCGCTACGAACGGGGTTGGTCCCGGAGGCTTCGATGATCGAGGGAGTGCCAAGCCGAACGGCCATCATCGTGGCCGGGGCCCGGAGCCTCGCCGGCGCGGGTGCCACGGCGTGGGGGCACGACATCGACCCGCACGCTGCGACGCTCCTGCCGCGGAGCTCAGCGCGCGTCCACGATCTGATCGCCCGGTTCGCCTCGTCGGGGCGGCTGCCCGCCGGCATCGTCCGGCTTCTGAGCGGAGGGCTGATCGAGCACGCCGGGCTCCGCACGCTCGCCATCGATGCCGCCGCGCGTGAGGCCGTTGCGCGCGGTGCCTCGCAGACGGTGGTCCTCGGCGCGGGGCTCGATGTGCGGGCCTACCGGCTTGAGCCGCTCCGCCTGCTCCGGCTCTTCGAGGTCGACCACCCCTCGACGCAGGCCTACAAGACGCGGAGGGCCGGTTCCCTCTCGCGCGACGGCGAGGTCACCTACGTGTCTGTCGACTTCGGTCGTGAGCGGCTCGAGGACCGGCTCATCGCCGCTGGTCTCGACGTGGCCTCGCCCACGCTCTGGGTCTGGGAGGGTGTGACCCCCTACCTCTCCGCGGCGTCGCGGCTGGCCTCGCTCGATGCGGTATCCCGCCTCTCCGCGCCAGGCTCGACGCTGATCATGAGCTACATGACCCCCGAGGTCGCAACGATCCCCCGCTGGTTCGAGCCCGTCGTCCGGGCCGCGTTCAACGCGCTCGGCGAGCCGTTGATCGGGGATGTCACACCTGAAGCGATCGCCTCCGAACTCGATGCCCGGGGCTGGAGTGTCGTCAGCGACGAGGGGACGCGCGAGTGGGCGCGCCGCTTTGCGCCCGGTGCCCCCCCCTGGTTCGGCTTCCACGAGCGAGTCGTGGTGGCGAGCCGACGACCTGCCTGACACGTCTGTGCCAACCCGAGGATCCATGCCGCAAACGAAGCAGAAGAACACCGACACCGCGTCGGCCACCCGCGCCGGCAGCTCGCTGCGCTTTGTCGGCGCCGCCGGAACGGTGACCGGCTCGAAGCACCTCGTGACGACGACCCACGGCTCGCTGCTCGTCGACTGCGGACTCTACCAGGGCCTCAAGGAGCTCCGTCTCCGCAACTGGGACAAGCCCCCGTTCGATGTCGCGAAACTGCGGACCGTGCTGCTGACCCACGCCCATCTCGACCACGTTGGCTACCTGCCCGCCATCGTGAAGGCGGGCTTCTCGGGCCACGTCTTCGCCACCCACGAGACGGTCGAGCTCGCGCGGATCATCCTCTCGGACTCCGCCCGCCTGCAGGTTGAGGAGGCCGACCGCGCGAACCGCTACGGCTACTCGAAGCATTCGCCCGCCCGCCCGCTGTACGACGAGCGCGACGTGGAGCGCTCCATGCGGCTCTTTCGCCCGATTGAGTTCGAGCGCTCGTTCGCGCCCATGCCGGGAGTGCGCGCGGAGTTCTTCTCTGCCGGCCACCTGCTCGGCGCCGCCCACATCCACCTGCGGGTGGGGCGCCAGACGGTGCTGTTCTCGGGCGACGTCGGTCGCTTCAACGACCCGCTGCTTCCTGATCCGACCGCGCCCACGGCCGCCGACACCTTGGTGATCGAATCGACCTACGGCGACCGGATTCACCCCGAACTCCAGCCCGACGACGAGATCGTCGAGGCGATCGACCCGGTGCTGAGGCGTGGCGGCGTGGTGGTCATCCCGACCTTTGCCGTGGGCCGCGCGCAGTCGCTGGTGTACTCGCTGCACCGCCTGATGGTGGCGCACAGGCTCCCCCGCGTGCAGCTCTTCGTCAACAGCCCGATGGCGTCGGAGGCGACGCGCGTGCTGCTCCGCTACATCGACGAGAACGCCGACGACCGCACAATCGCCGAGGAGGCGGTGAGGTCGGCACACCATGTCGAGAGTGTCGAGGAGTCGAAGGCCCTCAACCGACGCCAGGGGCCCATGATCATCCTGTCGGCCAGCGGCATGGCCACCGGTGGCAGGGTGCTGCACCACATCGAGCAGTTTGGCCGTGACCCGAACAACCTGATCCTGTTTGCCGGCTACCAGGCGCCCGGCACACGCGGCGCGGCCATGGTGGGCGGCGAGCGCCAGATCCGCATGTTCGGGCGCTACGTGAGCGTCACTGCGCAGGTCCGGCAGCTCCACACGGTCTCGGGGCACGCCGACCAGGCCGGGCTGCTGGGCTGGATCGCGGCGCTGCCCTCGCCACCCAAGCGGGTCTTCATCACGCACGGCGAGCCGACCGCCGCCGATGTGCTCAGGCGCCGAATCTCAGAGACCTTCGGCATCCCCGTGCGCGTCCCGAACTACGGGGAGCGTGTCCCTCTCGCCTACGATCCGCCGCTGCCGACCTGACGAGCGATCTCAGGCGACGTGCATCGCCCGGGCCGACCTGGCGCCGCGATGGAACAACGAGCGAGCCGTCTCGCTCGGACGCACACGGCCCAGCCGCTCGGGTGTCCCGACGTCGGTCCAGCCGGTCCCGTCAACACCGGCCATGACGAGCCTGCCGGCAGCCCGCTCCAGCACCTCGC
>JBILLP010000192.1:0-6473 GCA_044376025.1 Bradymonadia bacterium | reverse complement strand
GAGCTCGAGGCCCTTGTCGACTCCGCCGACGATCGTGACGAGCGGCGCCTCGAGCGACTTGATGCCCGCGAGCGCGGCGTGGACGTTCGTGGCCTTGGAATCATCGAGGAAGCGGACCTGCTTTCGCTCGCGGACAAGCTCGACGCGGTGGGGCAGCCCCTTGAACGAGGCGAAGGCGCGCCGTGTCGCATCGCGCCCGATGCGCGGCGCGGCGAGGGGCAGCGACGACGCGGCGAGGAGTGCGGCGAGCGCGTTCTTCTGGTTGTGTGTCCCGAGCACCGGGAGGTCGCTGACCGGGATCGCGCCGAGCCTGAAGGGGTCGGGGTCGAGGATGAGGGCGGGCTCGTCACCGGCGAAGCCGACCGTGCCGCGCTGCTCGTATCCTCTGCCGACGCGGTGGAGCGAGTAGCCTGCGACCCGCACCCCGGCCTCGCGCAGCGGGTTCACCCAACTGCCGAGCCGTAGGTCGTCGGCGAAGAGGACCACCGTGTCGCCGGCGCCGAGGTTCCTGAAGACGCTGCGCTTGGCTCCGACATAGTCGGCCTCGCTGGCGAAGTGGTCGAGGTGGTCGGGGGCGATGTTGGTCAGGACGGCGACGTCGGGGTGAAACCTGTGTGGTTCCCAGAGCTGAAAGGCGCTGACCTCGAGCACGGCGACCTCGGGCCGCAGGCCGTCGGCGAGGTGGGCCGAGAATGGGGTCCAGCTGTTGCCGGCGAGGCAGGCGTCGACGCCCCAGCCCTTGAGCAGGTGCGCGGTCATGGCGGCGGTGGTCGACTTGCCGTCGGTGCCGCCGATCGACAGCACGTGCCCGTCGAAGGCGGCGGCGGCAAGCTCGATCTCGGACCAGAGCTCGATCTGCCCCTGCTTCCAGGCCTCCCAGATGGGCGCGAGGTCTTCTTTGCGCTGGTTCTCGGGCCAGGTGGGGTTGAGGCCCGGGGAGACGACCACGGCCGTGGCGTCGCCGATGTCGTTGCGCCCGAGCCTGAGGTCGAGTCCGGGTGGCAGGCGCGAGGTGTCGAGCGCGGGGTTGGCGTCGCTGGCGACCACCCGCTTGTTGAGGGCCAGCAGCAGCCGGCAGGCGCCAAGGCCTGCCGCGCCGAGCCCGAGGACGGCGACAGTGGAATGACCGGCGAGGGGATCGCGGAGGGGTCGGGTCATGGGGGGCGCGCGGGATCGTGCGCCCGTGGGATCAGGCGCGGAGGGTCAGCACGGCAGCGAAGAAGCCATCGGTACCGTGAAGGTCGGGGGCGAGGTTGAGTGTCTCACCCAGCATGTGGGATAGTTCACTACATCCCTGCTTGGCCAGCACTTCTTGCACCGGCACGAGCGACAGGCGGGGGTGACGTTCGAGCAGCGACGCGACCTGGTCCTCGTTCTCGCGCCGCAGCATCGAGCAGGTCGCATAGACAAGCCGGCCCCCGGGCTTGAGCAGCGGCACGTAGGCATCGAGGATATCGCGCTGCAGCTCGACGAGGGTGTCGATGCGGTCGCCCATTTTCCACCGGGCGTCGGGATTGCGCCGAAAGACGCCGGTACCGCTGCACGGGGCATCGACAAGCACGACGTCGGCCTTGCCGTAGAGCCGCGTGACCTCGCGCGCACGGTTCGAGTCGACCGGGCGCAGGCGGATGTTGTGCACGTCGGCGCGCCGGGCGCGTCGGGGCAACTCGGCGAGTCGCCGCTCGACGACATCGAAGGCGTAGAGCATGCCCTTGTTCTGCATGAGGGCCGCGAGGTGCAGCGTCTTGCCGCCACCACCGGCGCAGCCATCGACGACGAGCTGCCCGGGTCGCGGGTCGGCGAGGTAGCCGATCATCTGGCTGCCCTCGTCCTGCACCTCGAACCAGCCGTCGCGAAAGGAGCCGACCTCGTAGAGGCTCGCGCGCCGCGTGAGCGACAGGCCGTCGCGCGAGTACTTGCAGGCCACGGTCTCGCGCCCCTCGGACCGGAGCCGCTCGGCGAGCGCGTCGCGTGTGGTCCGCAGCGTGTTGGTCCGCAGCGTGATCGGCGCGGGCTGTAGCATGGAGAGGCCGATCGAGAGGGCGCGGTCGGGGCCGTACTCCTTGAGCCACGCCTCGGCGATCCAGAGCGGGAGCGAGGTGCGGTTGGCGAGGGCCTCTGCGGTGGTCGGCGGGGTCTCGTCGATGGTTGTGAGCGCACGCCGCATCTCGCCGAGCGGCATGGTCGGGATGCCGGAGGGGAGGTCCCGCCGGTCGACACCGCCGACAAAGAGGAACCACATGGCCACGAGCCAGGGAGCCGGGGCGAGCGGCTCGTCGCCGATCTCGACGCCCGCGGCCCGGAGCCCTGCGGTGAGCCGTCCGGCCTGCCGCAGTACGCCATACACGGCCTCGGCGACGATGCGGCGGTCCTGCGAGCCGCACTGCCGGTTGGCGCGGAAGAAGTCGTTGATGAGCCGATCGGCGGGGGTCCGCTCGCGCAGCGAGGCGGCGACCAGGCCCACGACTGCGTCGACGTGGAAGGGGCGGGGCGGTGCGACGCGCGAGGCGGCGCCGGCGCCACCCCGCCAGTCGGCGTCATCGCCGGGTGCGGACAACAGCGGTTCGTGACGGGGACGGGGAGGATGCGATGGGGAGGATGCCACAAGGAACCTTGACAGCGGCGGGCCGCGGTGAGACGGGAGCGCACCCGCAGACGCGGACACCTGGGCGGTCTAGGCGTCCTGCGTGAGGGGGGTCAATCGGGAGAGCTCGCATGAGGAACGCTTTCGTGGCATTCGGATTGATTGCGGGGATGCTGGGCTCAACCGGTTGCTTTGCCCGGCTGGCGGTCACGTCGAACGCCAAGGAGACCTACGTCGCACGCCAGACACTGTTCGGCTCCGCGATGTACCACTGCGTCGTCGGCGAGGGCATTCGCCCGGTCTGCACGCGGCTCGACGAAAACTGAACCACGAACCGAGGAGACGATCATGCGCAAGTTCATGTGGGCCGTTGCGGCCATCTCGATCCTGACCTCCGTGGGCTGTGGCGCCGTGTCATCGGCGGCGCCGAGCTCCACCGACGTGACCGGCGAGGCGTGGTACACCAAGGACAAGTGGTTCCTGCTGATCCCGCTCGGCACCGACGTGTACTACTGCCCCAAGGGTGGCGGCACCTGCTACAAGGCCGACTGGAACTGACACCGCAGCCCGCCGCAGGGCGGACCAGACGCCGCGACCCGGGCAGCTTGCCCGGGTCGTTTCGCTTTTGGGGCCAGGGTGGCGTGTTGGGGTTTTCGGCTGAACCTCGCCCACAACCGCAACAACGCAGGCATTCTTGCAGATGGGCAGCTCCGCTTGACATCGGCCCGGCCCCGAGTAATCCCCGCGGCGACCCCGAGTCCTGAGTCATCCCCCTAGACGCGAGCTCTTGCATGCGAATCTCTCGACTGTGCCTGCCAGCCGCGGCAGCGCTGGCGCTCCTTATCCTCCCAGGTGCCGTACACGCCGAAGCCCCGGCCGACCGGCAGCTCAGCGTCACGATTTCGCCGCTTCACCTCGCGTTCCCCGCGATTGAAGTCACGGGCGAGTACTCGCTGCACCCGAAATTCGCTCCGGCCATCATCCTCGGGGTCGGCAAGGTTGACGAGGTCAACGTCGTCGAGATCGGTGCCCAGGGTCAGACCTACCTTGTCGGCGACTTTGACCATGGCATGCAGCTCGGTGTCGAGGCCCTGTATGTGCATGCCAGTGCCGACGATGTCGACAGCTCCTCCGTCTCGGCGACCGCCCAGGGACTCGCGATTGGACCCTATGTCGGCTACAAGTTCATCGCAGACGTAGGCTTCACCTTCAACGCGCAGCTGGGTGTGCAGTACGTGACCGCGCGCGGCGAAGCAGAGTCGGACACCGAGTCGGCGTCGGCCAGCGACAGCAACATCGTGCCGCTCCTGAACCTCAACATCGGCTGGTCGTTCTGACGGACGCCGCGACCCGGGCAGCTTGCCGGGGTCGTTTCGATTTTGGGGTCAGGGTGGCGTGTTGGGATTTTTTTCTGCTCGAGGGTGTGAATAGTGCAGAGGTGACCGCGTCTCGACCCCCGTGACCGGCCAATCCACTCCGGATGGCCCTCGACCGAGAGGTTCCCGATGCGATTCTCCGCCCGCTCCCAGAAGCTCCTTCGCAATGCCGGACTCGTCGCGCTCGTCGGCGCCACAGCAACGGCCTGCACGCTGTCTGACCTGCTCTCGGTCGCGACCGGGATCGGCTTGCAGCTCCTCGGTGTCGCGCCCGCGGCTGACTTCAGGCAGACCGGCAACATCCGGTTCAACGTGCTCGGCGATGACCCCGAGGCCAAGGCCAACGGGCTCGCGAGCCTGCTGCAGGTCTCGGTCGAGAACGCCGACGGCACGCTCTCGGACTGCGATTTCGCCGGGACCAACGTCGAGGACCCGAGCCGCTTCAACACCGTCGCTGTGTTGATCGATGACTCGGGTAGCATGGAACGCAGCTACCCGCAGGACCAGTACGGCGACATCTGCCCCACCTGCCCGCACGACCCCGAGCGCCTGCGCGTCGACGCCACGCGCCGGCTGGTCGAGACGCTGCACACCAAGGCCCCCGCGAGCCGCGTCGGACTCTACGACTTCGGGCCGGCGATCGACGACGGCGCGGTGGCAATCCACACGCTGATGTCGATGGCGCCCGACCCCGACGGCCTCGAGTCGGCGCTCGCCCGGATCGACGGCTCGCAGGAGGCCGGCACCGCCCTGTGGGACGCGCTCGCCGAGGCGATCGCCCTCACCGGCGGCGAGGCGGAGGACTACCAGAAGGCCATCTGGCAGCGGTTCGGGCTGTGTGCACACGATGGAGAGTACGACGACTACGATTTCGGTGACGATTTCGACGACGCCACCGATGACCTCGACACGACGCCGGTCGAAGGCTCCGCCGACCTCCCAGAGGGTTCGGGCGAGGGCTCGGGCACGGCGACCGAGGGTTCGGGCGAGGGTTCGGGCACGCCGACCGAGGGTTCGGGCGAGGGTTCGGGCACGCCGACCGAGGGCTCGGGCGAAGTGGCAGGCCCCGACGAGACCCCCGAAAACCCGCCTGTGGAGCTCGACGTCAAGCGCTACATCGTGGTGCTGAGCGACGGCGAGGACAACCTCTCGGAGCGCGAGACGCTCGAGTCGGTCATCGAGCTGGCGAAGTCCGAGGACGTCGTGGTGCACGTCATCGGGCTCGGCCGTGCCTCGGTGCAGCAGGCGATTGCGCAGACGAACCTCTCTGCGGCGCAGGCCCAGGCGCTGGCCGACCTGCAGCGGCTGACCGCAGAGACGGGCGGCATCTACGCCTCGGTCGACGACCCGATGGCGCTCGAGGCCCTCTTCGGCCAGATCGCCGACAGCCTCGCAGAGGGCTACGACACCGAGACCTACACCTGCATCCCGGCTGACGAGACCGGCGATGCCACCGAGATCCCGGCCCCGGGTGACGTCGTCCGCGGCCAGGTCAAGCTGGGCCAGCTCTCGCTGCCCTGGACCATCCTCGCGCCGTAGTTGCGCTCCCTCGCTGCGGTGCGAGCGGCGGGCGGCCCGGAGACGGGCCGCCCGCCGGGCGTTTTGGGGCCGGCCCGGCGCCGGCGCGCGCGGCAGGTGCCGGGGTTTCGCGCCGCGCCCGGGCCGTGCTAGGGCGAAGGGCGCCCCGCGTCGGGGCGCCCCGGAGTTCGAGAGGCCGCCCCATGCTTCGCCCTGCCCGTTCGAGATCGATGCGCCCCGAGCTCCTGCTCCTCTCCCTCGTCGCCTGCGATGACGCCGGGGGCACCGGCTCCGGCGACACGGGCATCGGCGAGGAGACCGGCTCCGGCGACACGGGCGTCGATACGGGCGTCGGCGAGGACACCGGCTCCGGCGACACGGGCGTCGATACAGGCAGCGGTGAGGACACCTCGACGGACACCGGCGTCGACGACACCGCAGACACCGATGGCGACGACACCTCGACGGACACGGGCGGCGACGAGGTCACGCCGCCGCCGCCCGTCGAGCTCCAGGGCGGCACGACGCGGGTCTGCCTCGGCTTTGAGCCCTTCGCCTACGAGGTCGGGTGCGACGCGGAGCCGGTCGGGCGCAGCTCCGACCAGCGGGGCAGCTACGCGCCGCTCTCGGTCGCCGTGGCACCATCGTACCGGGCATCGACCTACTACGACCCGCGCCTGCTCGAGGCCGACGGAGACGGTCGCGGCCTCGTCTGGTGCGAGCCGGTGCGCTGGCGCGCGGTCGAGGCCGGCACGAGCTGGGAGGCAGAGCTCGACTGCGGTGAGCTCGAGGTCGCGGCGCGGCTCCGGCTCGAGGCGGGACCAAGCCTGCAGGCAGCGCTCCCGGGCACGCCGGCCGAGGGTGTGCGCCTCCGCGTCTCGGTGGTGGGCGACACCTCGAAGGTCGCGATGGTCCAGGCGTCGCTGGCGAGGGTCGCCGGCGAGGGCAACTACGGGCTCGGCGAGATGTTCGATGCGGTCGACGCGGCCGGGAGC
>JBILLP010000191.1:0-6501 GCA_044376025.1 Bradymonadia bacterium | reverse complement strand
GCGCGGCCGCCGTCGACGCCGATGACTTGACCGGTGATCCAGCCAGCGTCGTCAGAGAGCAAGAAGGCGGCCGCCGCGGCCTGGTCGTCGGCGGTGCCGAGCCGGGCGAGCGGGTGGGCCTGCGCCATCCCTTCGGCCATCTTCTCGTTTGCCGTCAGCGAGGCGGTGAGCGGCGTGACCGTCAGCGACGGCGCGATCGCATTCACGCGGATGCGGGGCGCAAGCTCCGCGGCGAGCGACAGCACAAGTCCGTTCACGGCGCCCTTGGCCATGCCGACCGAGGCGTGCGAGGCGAATCCCTGCGAGGCGGCCACGCTCGAGAAGAGCACCACCGAGGCCTGCTCCGCGGCGCGCAGGGCCGGGAGCGCCGCCTGGATGGCCAGCGCGGCGCCGAGCGCGTGGATGCGGAAGTCGCGCTCCATGTCCGCGGCAGTCAGCCGCTGAAGGCCGCGCAGGTTGAGCGTGCCGGCGCAGTAGGCGAGGCCATGCAGCGGGCCCGGCTGGTCGGAGGCGACACGGCCGAAGAGCGCGGGGTCTGCGACATCGCCGCAGGTGGTCGTGGCGCCGAGCTCGGCGGCGACGGCGGCGAGCCGGTCGGCGTCGCGCGCGACGAGGTGCAGCGCGTGGCCCTGCGCGTGGAGGCGGCGCGCGAGGGCCTCTCCGATGCCCCGGGTTCCGCCGTAGATGAGGACGCGCTTCTGCATGGCTCGACTCCGTTCGACTCCCCCTGCTCAGATGCAGCGCGGCGGCAGAAGGCGCGGTGGGGGTTGGGGGCCGCGGGTGAGGTCGAAGGCCGGTGCTGCGCGTGGTCCTCGCCTACCCAACCGTCCTGGCGAGACGGAGGCCGAGGCAGTTGACCCGGAAGATGGGGTCGCCGACGCCGCAAAACGCGGCACGCGTGCTCTGCGCGCTGTTGGCTCACGACCCGCCACGGATGACACGGTAGTAGTCGTGGATCGTTCCACGAGGGACTGCGCCCGAAGCGAGTCCAAGTACATAGGGGTCCCAGCACCACTCACACACGTTCCCAGGCATGTCGTACAGATTCCACTTGTTGGGCTCCTTCTCACCCACGTCGTGTGTGCTTCCGCCTGGGTTGCGGTTGTACCATGCGACTTCGTCGAGCTTACCATGTTTCTCTCCGGTTGTGCCGGCTCGGCAGGCGTACTCCCACTCCGCCTCGGTTGGCGGCCGGTAGCCGTCGGTACTCCAGTGACCTGGTTGGGGTCGCCGGCGCCACCGTAGGACGGCGTCAGGCCGGCAAGCCTGCTCAGCTCGTCGCAGAACTTCAGCGCGTCGAGCCAGGAGACCTGCTCGACCGGGCGTCTGGGCCCCTTGAGATGCGAGGGAGCGGCCCCCTTCATGACCGCGGCCCAGACTTCCTGCGTGACAGGATACCTGCCGATCTCGAACGGCCTGTAGGTTGTCACCTGATGCGGCTTGGTGTCAGTGTCCTTGGGTGAACCCGTCGTGAATGAACCGGCTAGAATGCGAACCATCGACCAGGTGAGGAGTCCGAGGACGGCGTGCGGCTTGGGTACGGGCGCCGGCGGGGGGCGGCGCTACGGGCTTGCGTGGGCGAAATGCCGACGGGCGCCGGGGGCGTCAGCTCGGCGCGCCAGGCGTGGCACCCGGGGCCGAACCCGCCGCCGCGCGCGCGTTGACGGGCTTCGAGCCTGACCAGGCGGCGAGCGCCGCATCGACGGCTGCCTCCACGTATCCCTCGTAGAGAAGCGCGCGGCGCGCCTGCGCGACCGCGACCGGGTCGGCAGGAACCCGCGACAGCACGGGGACAAGCCTCATGCGCACGCTCTCCTCGATGACGCGCACCAGCGGCCGTGCACTCACGCCATGGTCGAGCAGCCAACCCCTGACGGCGATGGCATCATCGAGCTGCGTCGGACGTTCTGAGCGCATCGCTGCGAGCGCAGCCGCGGCGGCGCCGATCTGGGCGGGGTCGACAACGTCACGACCTCGGCCGCCGCGTCCAAGCGCAGTCTGAGGCTCCAGGCCTCCTGTAACGCAGCCCGGGAGGCGCACCCCACCGAAAGGGGAGGTCGTTCAGCGCATCGCCCGCCAGGCCCCAGTTGGCATGCAGTACCGCGCCTAGGGACACTCCCTCCTTGGCGTCCATCTCGACTGTCTCAACGAGTGTCGGACCCTCGACAACACCGGCCACTTGCTGCAGCCGATGCTCGAGCCGCTCGCGAAGAGGCGCGTACCTCACGGCGTTTCCTCCGAGCAGCACGAGGAAGCTGCCGCTCCTGCCGCTCGGGGCCGTCGTGGCCGTGGCCAGACGCCTCACCAGATCGCAGACGCCACTTGCGATCCGCTCGAGGGGCACCTCCGCGGCCTTCGTGGCGTCGGCTGCGGTGAAGGGCGGGCTGATCTTCAGTCCCCTGACGAGATTGACCTGATTGGACTCACCTTCCTTGAGCCTGGTTGCCCAGCGCCAGACCTCATCGATCCAGGCCAGCGCTTCGCCCTCGACGGAGGGGGCGGCGCGCAGCTGCGGACTGGCGGGATACGCGGTCCTGATGACCTCCGGCCCTGCAGGAGACTGCGAGCCCTTGTCGCCCAACGCGGAGACGACCCGTCGCCACAGGTCGGATGCGATGGCGAGCGTGATGTCCTCCCCGGCGACATCGAAGGCGAGCGCCCGAACCGGGTGCAGCCGACGCACGTCGCTCGACCTCACACGTTCGACGCTAGGGCGCACGAAGGCGACGTCTGTGGTGCCTCCGCCCACATCGACCATGGCGAGCGCTGAGCAGTTGGCGAGGGCGCTCCCAGCCGCCACCCTGCCCTGTCGGCTGACGACCTGGTGAAGAAGGAGTGCCTCGGGCTCCGAGAGGGCAAGCGAAACCTCCACTGCGCGAGGGGAACCGTGCATCGAGCGGACCCGCCCGAATGCTGCTGCCGCCGCCTCCCTGAAGCGTGCGACGAGCTCCTGCTTCTCGGGCGCATTCCAGGTTGCCGGGAAGCTGAGCAGGACCACCTCGGGCAGGAATCCCTCGGTTGCGACCTCATGCGCGACGCTCTCAAGGAATGCCTGGACGAGTTCGCGACCACTGTACGCCTGAACGATCGGCGTGTGCGCAGCGACGTGGCTGCCGGCGCGCTCATGTGCCTTGAGCAGGAGGCCCATGTTGTCTGAGAAGATTCGCTTCATCAGCAGGGCGCTCCGCGACCGTGCGTCCCCGAGTGCGAGCCCATCGAGTACCGGGCGGCCTCGACTCTTCGCTCCGGCTGGACCGAATGCGTCGGCCTCGACGTGCGGGCTCGATCCCCATGTCCCCATCCGTCCTGATGAACGCTCCCCTGCGTACCAGGCAACCTGCGTTGCCACCAGGCTTGTGCCGCAAGGTCACCTGCCTATGCAGAAGCGCTTCTTTGCCTGACATCGGTCCCCCAGCCCCAACGATCTCGCAGCGACGCATACCACTGCCCTCGTCGGCGCACGTACCCGCCCCCACCCCACCGGCAACACCCTGACCCGCCTACCCCGCGACCGCCTCGCCCCGAGCGATGGACGCGAGCAGATCGACCGCGCGGGCGTTCCCGTCCTCTGCGCGCAGCTTCTCGCCCAGCTCCGCCGCGCGCCGGCGGGTCTCGTCGGTCAGCGCCCGCTGCAGCGCCCGACGCAGCGTCTCGCGCGTCAGCTTCACGAAGGGCACGTGCGCGCCCGCTCCGAGCGACTCGATGCGGCTCCCCCAGAAGGGCTGGTCGGCGAAGAACGAGCAGATCACCGACGGGACGCCCGCGTCGGCCGCCGCAAACGTCGTGCCGGCACCGCCGTGGTGCACGACGACCGAGCAGCGCGAAAATAGCCAGCCGTGGTCGACCGATTTGACAAAATGGGCGCGCGGGCCCTCGAGGTGCTTCACCGTGTCGGTGTCGTTCCAGCCGCCGCAGACCACAAAGCGCAGGTCGAGCTCGTCGGCCAGCGACAGCACGTCGCGGGTGAATTCGTCGAGGGTCGGCATCGGCATGCTGCCAAACCCTAGGTAGACCGGCGGCGGACCGGCCGCGAGCCAGCCCTCGAGCCCGGGTGGCGGCGTCGATTCGCCCAGCCGCGTCCGCACCGCCGGGGGCACCCGGATCGACCCCGTCGTCACCGCCTGCGCGTGGGCGTCGGCCGGGTGCGGCACCAGGTGCCGGCTCCAGAGCTGCAACGCCGGGAGCCTCTGTTCGCGCGCCGACCCGATCGCCGCGGCACGCTTCGGCGGCAGGCCCAGCTCCGCCCTGAACACGTTGAGCGCCTCGGCGTGGATCGGGAAGGCCAGCCGCCTGAACAGCGCGTGGGTCGCCAGGTTCAGGAACCCGAACGGCAGCTGCCGCGTCGTGACCAGCGGGCTCGGGTAGGCCCGCGTCGGCTCCGCCGGGATGGTGTGTGCAAAGGTGAACCGCGTCTTGAAATGCTCCGCCAGGGTCAGCGAGAGGTCCTCGATCAGCGTGCCGCCCACGATCAGGTCGGCGCCGCGCGCCGCCTCGAGGCCGCCCCTGAAGATGTGCGGGTCGATCTCGCGCGAGATGCTCGCCACCGAGCCCATGAAGGCCCGCACGTTGCCGGAGCGGAGCCAGCGCCGCCCCTCCTCGGATTCGAGGATTTGCTGGGAATTGCCGTACAGCGGCGCATACTCAATGCCGGCGCGCTCCACAAAGCCCCGCAGGTTCTCGGGCGCGGCGACACAGGCCTCGAACCCGCGCTCGACAAGCCCCGCGGCCATCGCCACCTGGGGCTGCGCGTCGCCGCGGGTTCCGTAGCTGAAGAAGACGACGCGCATGGAGGGCTCCGGGTCAGGGGTTGGGGATTCGCAGGGGAGGCTCGGCGACCGCACGGGATCAGGCTCGGCGCACGTACCTCGCCTCGCGCGTGTCGACGACGATCCGCTGGCCCGCCTCGACAAACAGCGGTACCTTGAGCTCGAGGCCGGTCTCGAGGCGGCAGAGCTTGAGGGCGTTGTTCACCGTGTCGCCGCGCACGCCTGGCTCGGCCCAGGCGACCTCGAGGTCGACGGTCTGCGGCAGCTCGATGCCGATGCAGGCGCCGTTGAAAATGAGCGCGCGGACCTCGTCGTTGGGGCGCAAGAATCCGAGCTCGTACTCGAGGTCCTTTCGCTTGAGCGGAAACTGCTCGTAGCTCGAATTGTCCATGAAGTAATAGGTCTCGCCGCCCTCGTCGTAGAGGTACTCTGCGGGCCGGATCTCGAAGTCGGGCGCCTTGACGCGGTCACCGCCGCTGAAGGTCCGGTCGAGGAGCTGGCCGGTCTTGAGGTTCTTGAGCTTGCAGCGCACCAGCGTCTGGCTGCCGCGGCCGGCGGTGGTCTGGGTCGTCATGTCGACGATCACCCGGGGGTCGCCGTCGAGCTCGAGGCGGGTGCCGCGCTTGAATTCGTGGGTTGAAATCATCTCGGGGTCCGTGGGCGGGGGGCTGTCTGGCCGGCGCGAAGGGGGGGCGGCCGAGCCGGCGGCGCTGTAGCCGAGCATGGGGGGGCGGGCAAGGCGGGGGCGACGCGGCGGCCGGTTTCGCCGTGAGCACCGCAGGAACCGGGATGCCCAGGCTCGGCGTGCTGCAGACGGTGAACCTCAGGAGCAGGGTCGATGCATGCAATGACTTCATCGGCGATCCGTTCGGGAGGCTGCGGGGAGCTTCCGCACCTACTCCTACGAGCGCTTCGTGCGAATGCTGAGGTCTCGCGTGCAGACTGCGCCCCGCCACCTCGGGTTCTTGCTCTCCGTGACGCAACAACCGCCGAAACCTGCCGATGAACATGTCACCACCCCGCGCTGGTGCGGGGCTCAATCCGAGGTGTGTCATGTCTGTCGCTTCTCGTCTCTCTGCCCGTCGGCTCGCCGCGCTGGCGCCGCTCGTCACCCTGTCGACGCTCGTCGGCTGCGAGGATGCCGCCCCCACGGGAGACCCCAACTCCGCGTCGAACTTCGTTCCGAAGTCGGAGTCATCGCCGAGCGTTCGCATCACGTCGCCCGCGGAGGGAACGGACTTCGACCGCCGCACCTTGACGATCAAGGGCGGAATCGACGCCGGAATCAACCGGGTTTTCGTCGGCACGGTCGCCGCGACCCTGCTCGACGATGGACGGTTCGAAGCGCAGATCACGGCCCAAGGCGGCGTCGAGGAGCTGACCGTCACCGGATTCGACGCGCTCGGCAAGATGTCGCAGGCCCATGTCGTCATCAAGACGCCGCTCGCCGGCCCCCCGAAGTCGGTGGCGCCCTGGGTCGCCTCGCCCACCGCAGCGGTCGGTGATGCCCTCGGCGCGGCGTGTGAGCTCTTTGACGAGCGGGGGGATCGGGTGATCCTGCCCGAGGCGCCCCCGATCGATGTCGTCGGGGGTGACCCCGCCGCCGTCGCGCGCCTGCCCGGTGGCGGCCTCGAGGTGGTGGCGCCCGGGTCGGTCTCGCTCGGCTGCAACGGCGACTACTACGACCTTGAGGCGGCGGTGCCGGTCACGGTGACCCTCACGCCGGGGCCGATCG
>JBILLP010000190.1:0-6505 GCA_044376025.1 Bradymonadia bacterium | reverse complement strand
GGCTGCGGGCGATCGTGACGTCGAGCGACGACGCCAAGCTCGAACGGGCGCGGCAGCTCGGCGCCGACGTGGCGATCAACTACCGGTCGACCCCGGAGTGGAGCCGGGCGGTGCGCGAGGCCACCGACGGTGTGGGGGTCGACCTGGTGGTCGAGGTCGGGGGTGCCGGCACCTTCGAGGAGTCGGTCCGCAGCACCCGCGTCGGCGGCACCGTCAGCCTGATCGGCGTGCTCGCCGGCGGCCAGAAGGACCTCAAGCTGCTGCCGGTCGTGATGAACCAGATCCGCGTGCAGGGGGTGCTGGTCGGGTCGCGGACCGGCTTCGAGGCGATGAACCGTGCGATCGCGCTGGCCCGGCTCGAGCCGGTCGTCGACGAGGTGTTCGAGTTCGCCGACGCGCCGGCCGCGTTCGGGGCGCTGGCCGGCCAGCGGCACTTCGGCAAGCTGGTGGTGCGGGCGCACCACGCCTGATCGTCACGGGCACCCATGGCGGGTCAGGGGTGACGGTGAAGGGTGCCGGCAGGTGTCCTTGTCCCGACCTGGCACCCCTGCTAGCCGGACCCTTGCCGGTGGGATTGTCCACCCTGGTTGAAGAGCGCCCATGAAGCTCCGGACCCTCGCCCTCGCCGCGCTGCTGTGCGCCTGCTTCGCCGCCACCGTGGCCGCGGAGCCGCCGGCCGCGCGCCAGTTGACGGCGGCGGAGACGGAGCGCCTCGCGGCCGGCAAGAAGATCGTCAGGGTGACCAGCGGCGACACGAACCGGGCAGAGGTCGTCGGCGTCGTCGACGCGCCCCCTGAAGCCGTCTGGCGCGTGATCGCCGACTATGACGCCTACGAGGCCTGGTTCCCCGACCAGGAGGAGGCCCGCGTGCTCTCGCGCGAGGGCGAGATGGTCACGCTCGAGGGCACCGTGTCGATGCCCTTCCCCTTCGCCGACCGCAGCTTCCGGATCCGGGACCGGCAGCTCACACGTCAGGTCGAGGGGCAGACCCACTACTACGACTCGTGGACCTACGTGAAGGACAGCGGGAACATCGAGGACACGACCGGCTTCTGGTATGTCTCGCCGTTCCAGGGCGACGTCAACCGGAGCGTCGTGCGTCTGGTGATCCTCGCCGACTTTGGCGTGCCGCTGCCCGACTTCGTGATCAGCTGGGGCACGCGCCGCTCGCTGCCACGCATCATCGACAGGCTGCGGGAGCGGGCTGCGCCCACGGTCGCACGCCCGTAGCCTCGCCGATCCTGGCGGAGCCGTTGACCCGCGGGCTCGAAGCGTCGATGTGACTCCCCTGCCCGCCCGGTGCCAGCGCGGGGGTCTTCGCCAAGGTCGGTGGATTGCATGTCGGGACAGCTCGAGATCAGGGGCCACGAGACCATTGTGGAGATCGGTGCCCGCGACTGGAACCGGCTCGTGACCGACGACGCGCCGATACTCGACTTCGCCTGGCTCCTCGGCATGGAGATCTCGGGCTGCGTGGGCGGGGAGACCGGCTGGACGCCGACGCCGATCAGCGTCTGGCAGCGGGGCCGGCTCGTCGGCGCAGCGCCCGTGTTCGGCAAGTCGCACAGCATGGGCGAGCTGATCTACGACTTCGGCTGGGCACAGGCGGTCGAGCGGATGGGGCGCGAGTACTACCCCAAGCTGGTCGTCACCAACCCGTTCACTCCGATCTCGGGCCGCAAGCTGCTGGTCGACCCCGAGCTCCCCGAGTCGGAGCAGCGCGCGGTGCGGCTGGCCCTGTGCGCGGGGCTGCAGCAGATCGTGCGGTCGTCGAACGCCACCTCTGCGCACGTGCTCTTCACCCACCCCGACGACCAGGCCGCGCTCGCGGCGGCCGGCTTCGCCGGGCGGATCACCCACCAGTACCACTGGCACCGGCGCGGTGACGCGACCTTCGAGGACTTCATCGGGCGCATGCGCTCCAAGGACCGGCGCGAGATCCGGCGCGAGCGGCGCCATGTCGCGGCGGCGGGCTACCGGGTCGTCGCGACGCCGGGCGAGGAGGTCGACGAGGCGCAGATCCGGCGCGTCTACGACTATTACGCGGCGACCTGCGACAAGTACCCTTGGGGCCACGCGCACCTGACCGAGTCGTTCTTCGTCTGGGTGCGGGACCTGCTCCCGCAGCGTCTGCTGGTGTTCGAGGCCCACGATGCCCACGGCGAGCCGGTCGCGGGCACCTTCGACCTGCGCGTCGGCAAGGCGCTCTACGGGCGGCACTGGGGCACGACGCTCGAGGTGCCCTACCTGCACTTCGAGACCTGCCTCTACGCGATGATCGAGTACGCGATGGCGCATGGCTACGAGCGCATCGAGCCCGGCGCCGGCGGCGAGCACAAGCTGCACCGGGGCTACGAGCCGGTGCCAATCCACTCGTCGCACTGGTTCAGGGCCCCGGACCTGCAGCGCATGTTCGAGCGCCACCTCGAACGCGAGCGCGAGCTGGCGCTGGCGCAGATCGAGGAGTTGAGGCAATCCTGCCCGGGCGCCGGCCCCGGCGAGCCCGACCCGTCTGCCTGAAGCCATGGCCGCTCGACGCAAGCCACCCTCGATGGAGCAGTTCAACCTGCTCGACGCGCCGATGCCCGACCCGCTGGTCGAGACAGACGCCGTGCCGATGCAGGGTATCCCCCCGCAGCTCGACCTGTTCGCGACGCGGCCGCGCGAGGAGGAGCCGCCCGAGCCTCCACCCGCCCGGACCTTCGTTCTGACCGCACCCGCGCCGCCGAGGCAGCGCCCGGCGACCTCACCGGTCGAGCCGAGCCCGATCGACCCGGCCGAGGCGGAGGTCGCCGCGGCGCTGCCCCCGGGCATCAGGCTCGGCACTTCGTCGTGGTCGTTCCCGGGGTGGAAGGGCCTCGTCTACGACAGCGCCTACACCGAGGAGCGCCTCGCCCGCGACGGGCTGCGGGCCTACGCCGCCCACCCGACCTTCAGGACCGTCGCGCTCGACCGCGGCTACTACGCGCCGGTTCCGGTGACCGCGCACCGCGACTACGCGGAGGCGGTGCCGGCGCCCTTCTCGTTCGTGCTCAAGGCGCTCGAGGAGCTGATGGTGGCGAACTTTCCGCGCCATCCGCGCTACGGCGTGCGCGCCGGCAAGCCCAACCCGCGCTTCCTCGACCCGACGGCGGCCATCGCGGAGGTCATCGGGCCTGCGATCGAGGGGCTCGGTCCAAAGCTCGGGCCGATCGTCTTTCAGGCGCCGCCACAGAACGTGCTGGCGATGGGCGGCACGCGCCGCACGCTCGAGCGGCTCGAGGCCTTCCTCGGCGCCCTCCCACGCGGCCCGACCTACGCGGTCGAGTTCCGGAACTCCGAGTTCCTGACGGCCGACCTCGGCGCGGTGCTCCGCAACGTGGGTGCGGTGCCCTGCCTGAGCGTGCACCCGACGCTCCCCCGCATCGGCGTGCAGGCGAAGC
Organism: Bradymonadia bacterium; assembly: GCA_044376025.1. GTDB lineage: Bacteria > Myxococcota_A > Bradymonadia > REDH01 > REDH01 > JBILLP01. The sequence continues at coordinate 3,083 of JBILLP010000190.1, read as the reverse complement.
TGCTCGGCGCGCTCGAGTTCCCCACGCTGGTGCTCCGCTGGCTGCTGCGCTCGGGGCTGAGCTACGAGGCGGCGGTGGAGCGCTACAGCCCCTTCGACCGAATCGTCGACGACGACCCGGAGACCCGCGCCTCAGTCGCCGCGGCCGCCTTCAGGTTCTTCGAGCAGGACAAGGCCGCCTACGTGATCGTCAACAACAAGGCAGAGGGCTCGTCGCCCCTCTCGACCCGCCTGCTGGCCGGGGAGATCGTCAAGCTGATCCAGACGCGCCGTTGAGCCCGTCCCGCGCGCATCCACAAGGCACCGCATGAGCACGTCAACGAGCCGATTCGAGGGATTCGGACCCGGGACCTTCGAGTTCCTGTCCGAGCTCGGCATCTGCAACAACAAGCCCTGGTTCGAGGCCCACCGCGACGAGTTCGAGGCCGAGGTGATGCGGCCTGCGCGCGCCTTCGTCGTGGCGCTCGGCGAGGCACTGCGGCCCACATTTGGCGGGATCGTCGCCGACCCGCGGACCGATCGCTCCATCTTCAGGCTCCACCGCGACACCCGATTCTCGAAGGACAAGTCGCCCTTCAAGAGCCACCTCGGGATGCTGCTCTGGGAGGGCGACCGGCCGAAGATGGAGTGCTCCGGCTTCTACATCCACCTCGAGCCTGGCCGTGTGATGCTGGGCGCCGGCCTCTACATGATCCCACGGGAGCTGCTGCCGGCCTATCGGGTGGCCGTGGCGTCGGAGGCGGGGCGCGGGCTGCTCGAAGCGGTCGCCGCGGTCGAGGCGACCGGCGCCGTGGTCGACGGGGCGTCGACGAAGCGGGTGCCGGCGGGCTGGCCCGCCGACCTTCCACAGTCGGGGCTGCTCAAGCGCACCGGGCTCTACGCCTGGGTGGAGTCGGAGCCCGACGCGACCGTCGCGACCCCGTCGTTCGTGCAGGCGACGGCGGCGCGGCTGACGGCGATGGCGCCGATCCACCGCTGGCTGGTGGCCAACCTCTGAGGCCGACCGCGGCGCCTGTCGCGCGTCAGGCGTTGGCGAGCTTCTCTGACGTCAGCCACGACCAGGCGATGATCGAGTTCTGGGGGTTCACGCCCAGGTTGGTCGGAAAGGTCGACGAGTCCATGACGTACAGGCCAGGCATCTCGTGGGCCTGGCCGTCGAAGCCGACCACGCTGCGGGCCGGGTCGGCGCCCATGACGGCGGTGCCGAACATGTGCGACGCGATGCCGTGGTAGCGGTTGGGGTTGTTGTCGATGCCGTCGAGGGCGTCCATCTCGCGCGGGTGCTCCATGCGCTTGGGCAACCCGTGGACACCCGGGAAGATCGCCTTGGCACCGGCCTCGAAGAGCATCCGCGCCATCAGCTTGAGGCCGCGCTTGAGGCGTGAGACGTCCTGGTCGGTCATGTCGTACTTGATGCGCGTGCGGCCGAGGAGGTCGCGGTAGATGCGGCCGTGGGCCTCGGAGCGCACATGGACGCCCCACTGCGCGATGTGACCGAAGCGCGCGATGTTGCGCATCAGCTCACTGCCGTAGCCGTTGAGTCGCGCGGCGGCGTTGTCGAGCGGGATCGAGACCGTCTCGAACTTGAGCCGGTCGGTCCACAGGTGCGTGGACTCGTACCCCTGCGTGACGCTCTCCCACATGTTCACCGGCTCGTCGAACTCGCCGCAGAGGCTGATGCCCGGGTGGCACTGGAAGCGACGGCCGACGAGGCCGCTCTGCCCGCCGATACCGCTGGCTGCGAGCAGCAGCGGGGTCTGGATCGCGCTCGCCGCCAGCAGCACAGCCTTGCGCGCCCTGAAGGTGGCCCGCCCCCCTTTCGTCCGCTCCGGTGACGAGACGAAGCGCGCGGTGACCTTGCCGGCACGGCCTCCGATGCGCTCGATCCGGTCGACGCGGCACTCCGAGTAGAGCCGTGCGCCCTTGCGCAGCGCGAAGGGCAGGTAGGTCACATCCATGCTCTGCTTCTGCGCCGTGGGGCATCCCTGCATGCAGCGCGACGACCCCTTGCAGCCGATCACGTTGCGCTTGATCGGGTTGTGCCCGAAGCCGATCGCCTCGAGCCCCTTGCGCATCAGCAGGTTGTGGGTTCCGAGCACCTCCTCGGGTGCCGGCGCGACGTGGAGCTCCTTGTCGACCTGGTCGTACACGCGGGTGAACCTCTCGAACGAGAGGGTTTCAGGCAGCCCGTGCTCCGCCGTCCACTGCGCATGCAACTCAGGCTTGATCCGGTGGCAGATCGCCCCGTTCATCGTGGTGGTACCGCCGACGCCCATTCCCTGGATGATTGGCAAGAAGAGCCTGCCTTCAGCGACCTGGAAGCCACAGTCCCGCCACGAGGTGCGAAAGCTCGACCACATGTCGTACGTGCGCTCGCTGACCGGGACATAGGGCCCCTCCTCGATCAGGATCACGGAGTACCCTGCGTCGGTCAGCACGCGCGCTGCGGTGGCGCCACCGGCGCCGCTGCCGATGATCACGAAGTCGGCCTCGTCCTCGACCAGCGCGCGGCCGGCGACCGAGCGAAAGGTCTCGATGCCGGCGGGGGCAACGATGCGCTCATCCATGGCGCGTCGCCTCCCCGGCCCACGAGGGGAGCCGGTAGTCGGGGCGCTCGATGCCGACGCGTCGCTGCACATCGGCGAACGAGCAGTAGCTCATGGCCCCGAGCATCTTGAACAGCGTCGGCATCTCGCGGACGACGTAGATGTTCGAGGCAGCGAGGTTCTCCAGCGTCCGCAGCCTGCGCGCGTCCCCGATCCACGAGAAGGGCAGCGGCAGCCCGATGCCGAGCAGCGGCGCGAGCAGGATGATCCCCCAGAGCGCAGCCCTCATGCCGAGGACGGTCCAGAAGGGGCCGACCCTGAACATGTCGTCGATGAAGGCGGCGGTGGTGGGCACCTCGCTCGCCTTCCACGGCAGGGTTGGGTCTCCCCCCGCGTAGATCGTGTCAAAGACGAGGAGCATCCAGCGACGCTCGAAGCCAAGGAGATTCATCGGGGGGCTCCGGGTTCCACACGCCGGACGCGGTCTCGCCCGGGACCTGTCGCTGTAGCAGCGCAAGAAGTGACTGACCAGTCAGTC
>JBILLP010000189.1:0-6525 GCA_044376025.1 Bradymonadia bacterium | reverse complement strand
GACCGCGAGGAACCAGGAAGCCAAAGCCATCGAGGGCCCGCCCCACCCTCGAGGCTTGGTAGGCCAGCGCCACGACCCGGACGTCGGCGTAGGGGATCGCGGCGGCGATGTCGGCCAGCGGCTCCGAGGTCGGACGCAGCAGACGCGCTGCCTCCCAGGCGGGCACGGCCACCACGAGCTGTCGCGCGACTCGGATTGAGCCGTCGACGGTGACAACGTGCCAGCGGCCATCGGCTGCGCGCGTGACCTGCTCGACATGTGCGCGCAGCCGGACCCGTTCTCCGAGCGATGCGGCGAGCAGATCAGGGAGCCTCCCCATGCCGCCGGTGCGAAAGGTCGTCAGGCTGCCCGCCGGCCCGGCAGGCCCGATCGTCGCGCCCGCGAGCTGCGGCGCACGCCGACTCGCCCGGCGGCGCGCCACGAGTGCCCTCACGAGGCTTCCGTGCTCCTGCTCCATGGCACGCATCCGCGGGAACAGCGCATCGAGGCTCGTCGCCCGGGCGTCGCCTGCGGTGATGCCGAGCACCATGGGAGCCAGGAAGGCATCGGCGAAGTCGGCACCGACGCGCCGAGCGCCGAATTGCCAGACCGACTCCTCGTCGCCGCGGGGCAGCGGCGCGACGAAGGGTTCGCGGAGCAGGCGGAGCTTCGCACGCCAACCCACGAGGTGGGTCGAGAGCATGGCGCCCGGGCCTGTCGGCAGCGCCACAAGCCCCTCACGCCGCAGCAGGTAGCGCCGCGCGGCATGGTCATGCGCGGCGAGCAGTTCTCCAGAGGCCCCGAGCTCGCGGACGAGGTCGAGCGTGTCCGGGACATTCGTCAAGAAGCCATTCGGGCCGGTGTCGAGCTGGAGCCCGGCCGACACCAAGGTCTGCGCGGTCCCCCCAACCCGGTCGGAGGCCTCGAGCACCTCGATCGAGACGCCCGGGCAGCGGCGCACGACCTCCCAGGCGGCCGTCAGGCCCGAGATACCGCCGCCGATCACCAGAACGTCTCTTTCCACAGGCTCACACGGTGCGCGAGAATCTCCCGCTCGCAGCGCCGCGGCGGGACAGGTGGCCATCAAACACCATCGCGACGTTTCGCGCCAGATACCGACCGTCACCGATCACGCGGAGCCAGCGGTGATCCCACGTCACGTAGCCCTCGTCGACCATGGGCTGCAGCCGGGCGAGCTCGTCGGCGAAGTGCCGCTCGAAGGGCACGCCCCGCTCTCGCTCGAATTCTGCCCCGTCGACCGCGAAGTTGCAGAGAATCTCCCGAATCAGCCATCCACGCGTGCGGTCGTCATCGTCAAGCAGGATTCCGCGTTCAACAGGGAGCCGCCCCGCCTCGATCGCAGCGTAGTATTCGCTGAGTTTCTTCACATTCTGGGCGTACACCCCTGCGACCTCAGAGATTCCGGATACGCCGAATGCCAGCATGTGGGGTGCCCGCTTGACCGTGTATCCCATGAAATTCCGACTGAGTCGTCCGTTGGCCTGGGCGACGACGAGCTCATCGTCGGGCAGCGCGAAATGGTCGATACCAATATCGACGTAGCCTGCGGCCAGGAGCCGTTCGCGTGCGAGGGCGAGCAGTCCGAGCCGCTGCCCCGGGCCGGGGAGGGTCTCGAGCGGCATCTGTGTCTGCGTCTTCTTGAGCCAGGGGACAAAGGCGAAGCCGTAGACTGCGAGCCTTTCGGGCCGCAGCGTCTGCACTGCGTCGAGTGTGGCAGAGAACCGCTCCGGCGTCTGCCCGGGCAACCCGTAGATGAGGTCGAGGTTGATGCTCGAACCCGCCTGCCGACGGCAGAGTTCGACGACCTCACGGGTCAGCTCGAAGGACTGCGTTCGGCCGATCGCCGCCTGCACCCCCGGGTCAAAATCCTGCACGCCGAGCGAAAACCTCCTGAACCGATGGCGGTGCAGCAGCTCGATATGCTCGGCGCCGGTGACCCTGGGGTCAATCTCGATGGCCCGTTCTGCATCGGGTGCGATCTCGAAATGTGCCTCGATATGCCGCACAACCCGCTCCAGGTCTGCGGGCTTGAGGTAGGTCGGGGTGCCGCCGCCAAGGTGGAGCTGGTCGGCGGCGCGTCGCTGCCCGGGGATCGCGCCGGCGGCCAGGTCGACCTCACGGAGCAATGCGTCGACATATCGCTCCGCAACATCACGCCGCGGGGTCGCGATGACGTTGCAGGCGCAGTAGAGGCAGCGGGACTCGCAGAACGGCACGTGCACATAGAGCGAGAGCCGCGCCCCGTCGTCGAGCCCGCCGAGGGCGCTCGTCAGCGCGCTCGCGTTGACCCCGGCATGGAACTCGTTGGCGGTCGGGTACGAGGTGTAGCGCGGCCCGGGTCGGTCGTGCCGGGCGATGGCTTCGAGTGACATGGCGTGCTCCAGAGGCGGGGTTCCGCTCCGGGTCGCCCCTTTGCAACGTGCGCGCCAACCACAGGGCGCGACCGAGTCCCACCAGGCCCAGGTGGCGCGGTCGCCGCTGCGGCGCTCCGGACCGTGGGTCGCGCCCGCCGAGCCCGACCGGGAGCGCAAGATCCATGTGCGGGCTCGCACAGGGGTGGTGTGCTGTCCTGCGGGGCGATCCTTCCCGCGGGCCGCGCCGAAAGTGCTTGCGGCTCGCGCGCGGGCGCGAGAACCTGTGGCCGAGCGACGAAACCCGTTCTGACCGAGGTTGAAGATGACCACGACCGCGACCTCTCCACGGCTCGAGCGCCTCATGGACTGGGACGCCGTAGAGCGAGAAATCCAGTCGGAGATCGAGGCGCTCGAACCCTCTGACCCTGCCCGGGTTCGGCTGCTGCTCGAGCACGCCGACGCGCTTGAGGCGCTGGGCAGGGCCGACGAGGCGGTCTCCGCGATCGAGGCGGCGGTGGACCTCGACATCGAGCACCCGGTTTCGGTGGCGCGCCTGATCGAGCAGTACCGGCAGCGCTCCTCATGGGACAAGCTCGCGGCGCTCCGCGTCGACCTGGCAGAGGCCGCGGCGACGTCCTCAGACAAGGCACGTCAGCTCGATGCGGCCGCGCACGTCATGCGGGACCATGGCGGCGCAGGGGACCGTGCGCGGCTGCTCTGGATTCGCGCGCTCGAGGCAGACCCCGGGCTCGACGGTGCGGCCGACGCGCTCGAGGCCGGGGCCGACTCCGCATCGGCCGGCGAGGTCATCGGCGCGCTCACGGCTGCGGCCGCCACCCTCACGACGACAGAGCAGCACGCCGCGGCGAATCGTCGACGCGTCGCGGTGGCGCGGCTCCAGCTCGACCTGGCGTCGCGCCCCGACCTTGCAGAGCTCTTCGTCGAGCAGGTCCTCGAGACGGAGCCCGACCGCCTCGATGCGCGGCGGCTGCTGCACCGCGTCGCGGTTGCAGCCGGCCAGCCGCTCGCCGCCTGCGAGCAGGCGCTCCGCATCGCCCTGCTGGTCGACCCGTCCGATCGCGCCTTCTGGGCAGAGGCCGCACGCACGGCAGCGCGGGCCAGCGACGACGCGCACGCAGCCAAGGCAGCCGCCCGGCTCTGGCTCGAGCTCCACCCCGACGACCCGGAGGCACGGCGCGACCTGCTCGATCAGCTCGACAAGCCGGACGACCGCGAAGAGGCCTCGGCGTGGCTTGTCCGCTGGTCACGCAACGGTCCCGACGATGCAGAGGGCGCCTCTGCGCTGCTCCGGGCGGCGCAAGTGCGGGAGCCCGACCCTGCCGCGCTGCCCGAGGTGGTCGGCTGGCTCGAGGAGGCGCTGCGCCGTTGTCCAGGTGGTGCGGAGGCGCTGCAGGCGTCGATCCGCGCGATGCACCGGTCCGTGCTCGCGCGGCTGGAGCGCTGGGACGCGCTCGCAGAGGCCCTCGTACTCGCCGCAGACGGGCAGCCCGACGACGCGGCGGCGCCGCTCCTCGTCGAGCTCGCACACCTCCACGAGGACCGGCGAGGATCAGACGCCGAAGCCGATGCCATCTGGCGCCGGCTCTGCGACGTCGAGGCGTGCAGCGTTGAGGCGTGGGCCGCGCGCGAGCGGATCGCACGGCGCAGCCAGGACCCCGACGCGCTGCTCGCGGTGCTCGCGGCGATCGCAGACGTCTTCGCGGAGCGGCGGGCCGACCTGTCAGGCGAGCTCGCGGCGCTTCGACGCAGGCAGGTCCGCTCGGCGGCAGCCTGGGAGGACGAGGATGCTGCGCGCGCCCTGGAGACCTACCAACAGGCCTCCGAGAGCGACCCGTCCGATGTCGAGGCGTGGGCGGGGCTGGAGCGGGTTCGTGCTGCGCAGGGCGACCTGGTCGGCGCGCTCGCCGCAATCCGGATGCAGGCCGAGCTGGCGCGGACAGCGCCCGACCGGGCGGCTCACCTCGCACGGGCGGCCGGGCTGCTTGACGCCGATGGCGCCTCGACCGACGAGGCGCGCGCCCTGTGGGAGGAGTCGATCGCGCTCGACCCGGCGCGGGCCGACGCCGCCAGGGCGCTGCTGCGCCGCAGCGAGCCGAGCCTGCCGACGGTGGCGGAGCTCCCGCTGCTCGATGTCGTGCTCGCCGCGCCCCACACCGACGAGGAGTCGGTCAGGTGGCTCGTGCGGCGGGCGCAGGTCCGGCAGGCACTTGCCCAAGACGCGGAGGCGCAGGCTGACTGGACCGAGGTCGCGCGCCGTGCGCCGCAGCGGCACGATGCGCGGTGGGCGCTCGCGAGGTTCGCGATCAGCCAGCAGCGGTGGGATGAGGCCGACCGGCACCTTGCGGCGATCGATGCCGCGGACGCCGACGCCATGGAGCGGGCGTCGATTGCCTTCGAACGGAGCCGGTGCGCGCTCGCGACCCGTCGCACCGTGGACGCGACCTCGCTGCTGCGCTCGGCCGTGGCGCTGGAGCCCCAGCATGCGGAGGCGATCCGCGCACTGATCGCGCTGGTCGATGACGCGGAGGCGGCCGGGCTCCAGACGCTGCTGCTGGCAGCCTCGAGCGACCCGGTCGAGCGCCTGTCACTCCACCTTCGGCGCGCCGACACCCTCGGTGCTGCCGGTAAGGTCGACGCGGCCGCCGATGCCCTGCTCGCAGCGCTGGCCATCGAGCCAGACTCGCGCTCGGTGCTTCGCCGGCTCCTCGACCTCTTCACGCGCCATGAGCGCTGGCAGAGCGCGATCGAGGTGCTCGAGCGATTCGCAGAGGTCGAGGTTGATGCAGCGCGCCGCAGCCGGCTGCTGCTGACGGCGGCCGCAACGGCGCGCGACCAGCTCGACGACGACCAGAGGGCCTTCGTCCTGCTCGACCGCGCGCTGCAGGAGGATCCTCACCTCGATGACGCCTGGGAAGCCCTCACCCGGCTCGCGCTCGACCGGGGAGCCTGGGCCCAGCTCGAGCAGAGCTCGCGGGCGCAGCTCTCGCGCCTGCACCGCGACGACTCCGCGGCCGGCCGCGAGAGGCGGTTCGCGATCGCCAAGTCACTGGCGGAGCTGTACCGCACGCGGCTCGAGCGTCCCCAGGACGAGCTGCTCGCGCTGCGCTTGGCGCTGGGTCTCGACCCCGGTGATCTCGAGGTCGCCGAGCGTGTGCTTGAACTCGAGCAGCCTGCCGGCGCGGGGTTCGCGGCCCGGGCGGCGATCCTGGTCCGGGCGATCGACGCCCGACCGTCAGATGCCCGCATCTACGAGCGCCTCCACGAGGCGGCGATCCTCGCCGGGGAGTACGACCGCGCCTGGCTGGTGGCCGACCTGCTCCAGGCGTTCCGCGCGGCGCTGCCTGCGACCGCGGAGTACGCGCAGCGAATCAGGCCCGCGCGGCACGCGGTTGCCTCACCGCACCTTGCACTTGACCGCGTGCTGGTGGACGGGTTCGACGCAGGGCTGACCGGGCTGTTTGTGCAGCTGCACGCGGTGGTCTGGCCGGCGTTCGCCCGTGAGCCGCGAGAGCATGGCGTCGTCGAGGCGGCGGGGGTGGCGCTCCCGCAGGCGCTGGTGGGCTTTGTTCGCTGGGTCGCGGGCGCCGCAGGGGTCGCGACCCCTGCGATCGTCGTGTCGTCGAATGTCGAGGGCGTCGCGTTCCCGATTTGCCCGCGGCCGACCCTCGTGGCCTCGACAGCGTCGGTGGCCGGCAGCCTGTCAGACCCGTCGATGGCGTTTCGATGGGCGCGCGCGGTAGTCGCCGGACTGCCGGTGTTCGCGCTCGGGGCCGCGCTCCGGTCGCCGCAGGTGCTGGCGACGCTGATCGCGGGCGCCGATGCGGCCGCGACGGGCTCCACGCCCAGCGCAGAGCCGGTCAGGCGCATCCGCGACCTCATCGCTGCGGCCGATGCCGCGCACCGTGACCCGATCATCGAGGCCGTGCGGCAGGTCGTCGCCGCCGGTCACGCGATCGATGTCGGGAGCTGGCTTGACCGGCTCGACCTCTCTCTCGACCGCGTGGCCCTGGCGTTTGCCGGGGGATTTGACCCACCGCGGGCCGATGCGGCCGGCCCGCCTGCCACACTCGACGACGTCGCCACCGACGGCCGCCTCCACGAGCGGGTGCTCTGGTACCTCAGCGACGACCATGCCCGGATCCGCCGCCAG
>JBILLP010000188.1:0-6558 GCA_044376025.1 Bradymonadia bacterium | reverse complement strand
GTGCGGGCGGCCTCGAGCTCGGCACGCGCGGCCTCGAGCTCGGCACGCAGCCCGGCGCCCGCCTTCTGGTGCGACTCGAGCTCCTCGATCGTCAGGGCGTTGAGCTCGTTGGCGTCGGCGACCTGTCGCTGCAGGTCTGACATGGCACGACGCGCCTCGTCCTCGGCGGCGGCGAGCCGCTCGGAGACGCGCGACAGCTCGGCCGCATGGGCGGTGGCCAGCTCGTCGCCGAGCCGCTCGATCTCCGCGGCGTGCCGGCGCTGGGCCTCTGCGGCCTGCTCGAGCGCCACCGCGCGCTCCGCGCGCAGGGCATCCCGCTCGGCCTCGACCTCTGCGGCCTGCTCGAGCGCCACCGCGCGCTCCGCGCGCAGGGCATCCCGCTCGGCCTCGACCTCTGCCGCCAGCGCGAGGGCAACCTCGAGCTCCGCCTTCACCTTGGCCACGTCGGCGACGGAGCCCTCGGTCGAGGATCGCAGCGCGTTGAGCTCAGCCTCGAGCTCGAGGCCACGCCGCTCCAGCGATGCGACGCGCTCGGCACCGGCCTCCGCGTCAGCCTTGGCCGCCGCGAGCTGGTGGGTGGCATCGTCGATCTGGACCTGCGACTCCTCGATCTGCCGCCTGAACTCCGCGACCTGCGCGTCGGCACCCCGGAGCGCCTCTGCCGTGATCGCTCGCTCGTCGGTGAGCTCCTGCTCGAGCGCCTTCGCCGCCGCGACGGCCGCCGCGAGCTCGTGACGCAGCGACTCCGCCTCGGAGTCCCTGGCAGACAGCGTGCCGCTGGCCTCCGCGAGCGCCGACTCGCGCTGCTGGCGCTCTGCCTGCAGCTCGCTCAACCGGCCCTGGCTCGACTCGAGCGCCGCCTGGGCGGCGGCGAGGTCGTCGGCCCGCAGCTCCAGCTCCGCACGGAGCGACTCGACCGCAGCCTGCAGCGCGGCGAGCTCGTCGGAGGCCGTTGCGGCTGCCGCAGCACCGGTCGCCTCGAGCTGCTGCTCGAGCTCCGCGCAGCGCTGCCGGTGCGCCTCACCCAGCCGGAGCGCCTCGTCGAGGTCGCGCTCCAGCGCGGCGTGGGCGTTGCGGGCGTACTCTGCCTCACTCCGCAGGCGTTCGGCCTCATCGCGCAGCCGCGCCGCCTCGGCACTCAGGCTCGCGAGCTCTGCGCTCGCCCTGGCCGCGGCCCCCGGATCGGCCTCTGCCGCCCTGGCCTGCGGCGCGCTCGGCGTCCACGCGACCTCGTGCACCGCCGTCACGCGGCGCGGATCGCCGAGCGGCAGCGCCACGCTCTCGATGATGCTGTCGAGGTTGCCCATGTCGCCGAGCAGATCGTCGAGGTCATCGGCGCCGGCCGGTCCCTCCTGCGAGATGCCGAGGCGACGGCGGGCGGCAGTCATGAACGCATCGACCCGAAGCGGCTTGGTGAAGTACTCCTCAGCCCGCGTCTTGAGCCTGCGGTGCTGCTCGAACAGCTCTGCGGTGCCGGTCGAGCTGGCGATGAAGACCGGCAGCGACTCGGTCTCCTGCTCGCGCTTGAGCCGCTTGCACACCGCGTAGCCAGACTGCCCGGGCAGCTCGACCGCCAGGTAGATCAACGCCGGCCGGTGCTGCACCGCCAGCGAGACACCCTCGTCGCCGTCGTCGGTGACCAGCACCTCGTAGCCGAGGCCCTCGAAGGCCGGCCGAAGCGCCGCGATGACCGATGCTTCACTCTCAATCAGCAGAATCGAAGATGCCATCGCCCGTGTCCTGAACCTCGTGAGTGCGGGGAGACTACGGGAAGCCCGCTCGGGGTGTCAACCTCCGCGGCCATGGCAGATCCGCGCCAACCCCTAGGATTGGCGCACCTTCGACCGCGCTCCGGCCACCGCCGCCAGGCCCGCCAGCGGCCACGTCGCCCGGGCGTTCAGCGAGCCCCCGCTGAACCCCTCTCCCGCCGCGATCCGCTCGAAGGCGCGGGCATACCCGGCAGCCCCGATCATCGCCGCGTTGTCGGTGCAGAGCGCCGGCGGCGGCACGCTCACCGCGATCCCGCGCTCGCGGAGCTGCTGCAGGCGCCGGCGCAGCTCCGCGTTGCAGGCGACGCCCCCGGTCACGATCAGGCGTGGCGTCGCGGTGAGGCGGCAGGCCCGCTCCGCCTTGCCCGCGAGCACATCGCAGGCCGCCGCCTGGAACGACGCCAGCAGGTCGTTCATCACCGACTCGCTCGACAGGTCGAGGTCGGCGGCCCGGTAGGCCACGGCCGTCTTGATCCCCGAGAAGCTGAAGTCGAGGTTGCCCTTGCGCCAGAGCGGCCGCGGCAGCTCGTAGGCGCCCGGGTTGCCAAGCGCGGCGCGCCGGTCGACCACCGGCCCGCCCGGGTAGCCGAGCCCCACCAGCTTGCCGACCTTGTCGTACGCCTCGCCGGCCGCGTCATCGAGCGTGCGCCCGAGCGCGGTGTAGCTGCCATCGGCGGCACACAGGTAGAGGCTTGTGTGGCCTCCCGAGACCACCAGCGCCACGGCCGGCAGCGCGGGCTCATCGAACCCGTGGGTCACCTCGAGCCACGGCGCCCGCAGGTGCCCCTCGAGGTGATGCACCCCGACGAGCGGGATGTCGCGTGACAGGGCGAGCCCCTTGGCGAACTCGATGCCGACCAGCAGGCTGCCGACGAGCCCGGGACCCTCGGTCACGACCACCGCGGCCACGTCATCGACGGTTGCGCCGGCGTCGCGCAGCGCCTCGCGGGTGACCGGCATGATGGCCAGTGCGTGGTTGCGCGAGGCCAGCTCGGGCACGACACCGCCGAACCGCGCGTGGATCTCGACCTGCGAATGCACGGCCGAGGAGAGGCAGCTCCGGGTGCCATCGAGCACGGCCGCGGCGGTCTCGTCGCAGCTCGACTCGATCGCGAGCACGAGCGGCCCGCCCCGCTCTGGCGGGACAGCCGTCTCCACCGGGGCTACTGGAGCTCCTGGAGGATCGTGCGGATCTCTTCGGCGCGCCGCGAGTTCGGGTTGAGCTCGAGGTAGCGCTCGTAGGCCTCGCGGGCGCCTGCGCTGTCGCCGAGCTCCTGGCGGGCTCCGCCGAGCGCGCCGAGCGCGTTGATGTTGCGGCGGTTGATGCGGAGCGAGCGCTCGAGGGCGGAGACCGCCTCACGGGCGTTGCCGACCTCGTAGTGTGCGAGGCCGAGGTAGGCGAGGACATCGGCGTTGCCGGGGTCGGCCTGGGCGGCCGCGGCGCAGGCGGTGATGGCATCCTGGTAGCGCTTCGAGCCGTACGAGGTGGCGCAGCGCTGCGTGGCCCGGCCCGCGTCGGCCGGGCGCTCGATCGCGGGGGCGGGGGCGGGGCGGCTGGCCGCCGGGGGGGGGGGTGGCGAGGGCGGACGGGCCTCTGCCCCGCCGCCGCGACGCGCGAGCGACGGGAGCTCCGGCGTGCGGTCGTTGACGATGGAGTTGGCGATGTCCTCGCTCCGGTTGGCGAGGGCGATCGCGACGTCATTGGCAGAGAGCTTGGCCTTGTCGGTCGCCTGGGCGAGCGCCTTGGCGGCGAGCTCCTCGGGTGAGGGCGGCGGGGGCGCGGTGTCGGGGGGAGGCGTCGTGTCGACACCGGTGTCGGGCGCGGAGGCCACGGCCAGCGCGCTCGGGCCGGCCGGCTTGTTGTCGCGCAGCAAGAAGAAGCCAAGCACGGCAAGGAGCACGGCCGCGATCACGATCCAGATGACCTTGTTCGGGCCCGAGGACTCGTGGTGGTGGTAGAGGTCCTCGTCGTGGTGATCGTGGCTGTGGTCCGTCTTCGCGAAGAAGGCGTCCTCGGCGCTCGGGGTGTGGCTCGCGGGCCGCTCCGAAAAGGCTGCCTCGCGGATCACGGCACCCGGGGTCGCCGGGGCCTCTGCCGGCGCGGTGACCGCCGCGACAGTGCCGGCGATCACCTGCGGTCCGGGGGGCTCGATGCGGGGAGCCGGCGATGCGTCGGCCTCTTCCGGCGCGACCGGGGTCGGCGCGGCCGGGGTCGGCGTGACGGCCGGCTCCTCGGGCGTCGCGGCGCGCCAGGTCACGGGTGCCAGCGGCTGGTGCTCACCCTGGGCAGGCGGGGCCATGGCGCCGGTGTCGCGACGCATGGCGTCGATCTCACGCTGGCGCGCCTCCTCGAGGTCGAGCGCGCGGCCAAGGCCCGCGACGGTCGCCGTGCCGACCGAGAGGCCGGTCAGCGCGACGGTCGACGTCGCGGCCGGCTCGCCGGACGCGGGCGCCGACAGGCTGATCGCCTTGAGGCTGCCCGACAGGGTGTTCATGCGGTCGCGAAGCTGCGCCTCGCGATCGGCGAGGTCCTGCGCGCGCTGGCCGGCCTCTGCGACGAGCCGCGCCTCACGCTCGGCCGCCTCGCGGCGGATCCGCTCCGCCTCCTCGGCGGCCTCGTTCTCTGCGGCGAGCCGCTCCTGCGCCAGCTTCTCCTGCTCCTCGGCGAGCGACCTGAGCTCCTCGAGGTGGGCGCGGCGCTGCTCCTCGACCGCGCGCTGGCGCTCCTCCGCGATGCGGCGCTGCTCCTCGGCAAGCCGCATCTCCTCGGCCTGCCGCCTGCGCTGCTCCTCGGGATCGACGCCGCGGCCCCGGGTCACGTCCTCCTTCAGCCAGCTGTCGAGCTCTCCGCCCTGGCGCTGGTGGTCGGCCGTGATCGCCTGGAACTCCGACGTCCCCATCCGCTCGAAGGTGTCTCCGACCGCGGTGCCGGTGTCCGCGACCTCGCGGAGGATCCGGGCCGTCTGGAGCTGCCCGACCATCTGCAGCGCGAGCAGGTCGTCGACCTCCGACAGCGCCACCGCCTCCTCGAGGCTCCGGATGCCGTCAAACAGGCGGATCAGCGAGTTCACCTCGGGCGGGAGCTGCCCGAGCTGGGCGACGAAGCTCCGGTACTCGACGGTGTAGACCTTCTCGAGCGGGCCGACCCTCGAGGCCGCCTCGCCCCACGTCGCGGCGTAGCCCACCGCGTCGTTGAGGATGTCGGCGAGCGGCCGCTTCACCCTGCGCGGCCTGCCCGTGCTCGCGGCGTAGCGCATGCGGTAGCTGCCGGTCTCCCAGGTCAGCATCCGGTTCACGGCGGCCTGGCCCGAGAGCGCCTCGCTGACGGCGTCGATCAGCTCGCCACCCTCGAAGTAGAGCGTGCCCGAGAGGCTGCCGTGCGTGACGCGGATCGCGCAGGTCTTCCGCGACAGGTCGATCGCGTTCATCAGCTCGATCAGCGTCGTCGGCCCGACCTCGCCCGACACGTCGGGACCTCCCGCGGCGTTGCGCTGCTCCTCGACCCGCGACAGCAGGAGCTTGATGCGGGCGAGCACATCCTTGATGTAGAGCGGCTTGGTCAGCACCTCGGCCGCGCCGGACTCGAGCGCCTGCACCTTGTCGGTCGCCTCGCGCGACTCGGTCGCGACGATCACGGGCAGCGAGTCAGACTGGCCCTGGTCCCGGATCGCCCGCAGGAGATCGTACCCGGTGCCGTCAGGCAGGCCGAGCTCGGTGATGACCAGGTGGGCGCCGTGTGTCTGCAGCGCGTCGAAGGCGTCGGCAAGGCGGCCCACCCCCATCACATGGTAGCCTCCCTTCCGAAGGCTCAGCTCGATCAGGCGCCGTGCCTGCTCGTCTGCGTCAATGAGGAGAATCGTGGAACTGCCGGTAGACAAGGAGGGCTCCACACCCTGGTGCGCGCCTAGCCTCCGGACCGTCCCTGCCGTTCCATCGACGCACAACGTAGGGGCTTGATCTTGACCGGTGGAGCCACCCGGTGTCAAGCGATCTCCGCCCCACGCCCCGCGCCTGCCCGAGGGCCGTGCCGCCTTGCTTTCACCGGGGTCGTCGCGTAGTCGCACGCGCCCCGCCCTGCGCGCGCTGCCCCCCCCTGGCTCCGGCCTCGAAAGATCCTCGCGCGGCGCGCTCCGCACACCACCCACCGAGCCGCATGTCGCACGACGCGAACGACACGCCCAACCCCGACGCCCACGCGGTCCCCGACACGACGACCGGTTCGGGTACCTCGGGGCCCACGGCCCGACCGACGCCCGGCGGACGCCTCACCCTGGCGCGCTCCGCCGCAGCCCTCGCCGACTGGCGGCTCGGGCTGCTCGTCCTCGCGGCCGCCTGCCTCCTCTTCCTCCCCGGGCTCGGCTCCTTCGGGCTCTGGGACCCGTGGGAGGTCCACTACGGCGAGGTCGGCCGGCAATTCGTCGAGCGCGGGGACTGGATCTCCCCCTGGTGGGGCTCCCACTGGAGCATCCCCGGCAAGAACCCCGAGGGCGAGTACTTCTTCTCGAAGCCTGTCCTGCTGCTCTGGCTCATGGGGCTCGGCACCGAGCTGTTCGGCTTCTCCGACCTCGGCATCCGGCTCGGGACTGCGCTGATCGCCATCCTTGGCGTCGTCTCGGTCTACCTCGCCGGCGCCCGCATCTGGACCCGCCGCGTCGGCCTGCTGATGGCCCTCACGCTCGGCACCAGCCCCTTCTACGCCATGCTCGGGCGACAGGCCCAGACCGACATGCCCTACGTCGGCCTCATGACCGTCGCCATGGCCGCCCTGCTGATGGGCGCCTTCGCACGC
>JBILLP010000187.1:0-6562 GCA_044376025.1 Bradymonadia bacterium | reverse complement strand
ACCATCCCTTTCCGCGTCGTCGATGCCAAACCGTCGCCCTTCGCTCGGCTGCGGCCCGGTGCCGCAGACCCCCTCGGCGCCTCCGTGAGGTATGGTCAGCTCCTGTTGAGGGTCTGACAGACCCCTTGGCTCCCACGACGAGCGTGACACACCCGGGTCGGCAGGTCAATCGCCAATCGCGAGCGATGCAATGGTTTGAACGCAAAGGCGAATCGTGTTGTTTCGCCCCTGTCTTGCTGCCGCGGCCGGCGCGCTCCGTGACGCCTGGACCGTGTGTGCGATCCTCGCACCTCTGACCACATGCCACCACCTCGGAGTACCGTTGACTACATGCTGCCGAAGGCCTCGGGGTGGCGTGCCCTGACCGACGAGGTCCGGTAGCGACGCCGTCTCGACGAGAAGCGCCGCCGGAGCGGCCTTCGGGCCCACCGCCCGCGACCGTGCCCTGCGAATTCGCTACTTGGCGCTTGCCTCTGCCCTGCCGGCAGACCAAGTCAGCCGACCCGACACGGACCGCACATGAGCGCCACCCCTGAGTACGACATCGAGCTTCGCGGCGTTGAGACGCACAACCTCAAGCGCATCGACGTCGCGGTGCCGCGTGGTCGCCTCACCGTCGTCTCCGGCGTCAGCGGCTCCGGCAAGAGCTCCCTCGCCTTCGACACCCTCTACGCAGAGGGCCAGCGCCGGTACGTCGAGACGCTCTCGACCTACGCGCGGCAGTTCCTCGACCAGATGCGCCGGCCCCCGGTCCAGGTCGTGCGGAACATCCCTCCGGCGATCGCGCTCCGGCAGGGCACGAGCCTTTCGAACCCGAGGTCCTCGGTCGCGACGCTGACCGAGCTGCTCGACCACCTGCAGCTCCTGTTTGCGCGCGGTGGCGTCGTCCACTGCCGCAACTGCGACGCGCGGGTGCTTCCGTACACGGTGCAGCGCGTCATCGACTGGCTCGCGGAGCATGCCGCGGGACAGCGCATCGTGGTCATCGCCACGGCCCGCCCGTCGGCCGACGGCATGGGTGACCTGATGCGGCAGCTCGTCGCCGATGGCTATCGCCGTGCCTGGCTCGATGGCGCGCTCGTCGAGATCGACTCCGAGGATGCCGTCAAGCTCGTGCGTCGAGAGCAGGTCGATGTCGTGATCGACCGCCTGTCGGTCGATCCGGGCGAGGTGCGGCTGCGCGAGGCCCTCGAGGCGGCGCAGTCGATGGGCGAGGGCAACATCTCTGTCGTGCTCTGGGACCAGGCCGTCGAGGGCGTGCGCCCGGTCCGTACCTTTCACCGCCGCTGGGTCTGCGGTGAGTGCGGCACGCCCCACACCGAGCCGATCCCGGCGCTCTTCCACCCCTTCCACGCCATGGGAGCCTGCCCCCGGTGCGAGGGCTTCGGGCGCTCGGTCGGGCTCGATCCCGCCCGCGCCGTGCCTGACCCGAGCCTGACGATCGAGGGTGGGGCGCTGGCGATCTTCGACCATGCCGGGGCGCGGACCGCTCGTCGCTGGCTGCACACCTGGTGCGTCAAGGAGGGGGTCCCGCTCGATCTGCCCTGGCGGCTGCTGCCTGAGGCGACGCGGGAGTCGGTGCTCTTTGGCGCCCGTGGCTGGACAGGCGCCTCGGGCTGGCTCGAGGAGACGCTCGCCGACCGCACCGCCGGCAACGTGCGCTTTCATGCGATGCGCTTTCGGAGCTTCACCACCTGCGCCGCCTGCCGCGGAACGGGGCTCAACCCCGACGCGCGCGCCACGCGGGTCGGGGGGCTCGACCTCGGCGCCGTGCTCCGGCTCCGCATCGACGAGGCGCGCGGCTGGGCCGATTCGATCCGGCTGCCCGGCGAGCTGGCCCTGGCGCTCGATCGACTCCTCAAGGAGATCCGCGACCGGCTCGGCTACCTGGCTGACGCCGGGCTCGGCTACCTGACCCTGCAGCGCCCCGCGCGCACGCTCTCGGGCGGCGAGATGCACCGCGTGATCCTGGCCACCAGCCTCGGGCGCATGCTCACCGACACGCTCTATGTGCTCGACGAGCCGACGGCGGGGCTGCACGCCCACGACACCGAGCGGCTCATGCGGGTCGTGACCCGGCTTCGCGACATCGGCAACACGGTCGTGGTCGTCGAGCATGACCCCGACGTCATCCGCATGGCGGAGCACATCATCGAGCTCGGACCCGAGGGGGGCTCACGGGGCGGGCGGCTCCTGTATGCCGGTGACCTCCCGGGGCTCGCCAGCAGCGACTCCCCGACCGGCGAGCTGCTGCGGGCGCGCGCACTCGCCTTCAGCGGGCGACGCGTGTTCGACGGGCCCTTCCTCGAGGTCCGGGACGCCTGGCTGAACAACCTCTCGGGAGTCTCTGCGCGGTTCCCGCACGGGGCGCTGAGCGTCGTCGTCGGCGTGAGCGGCTCGGGCAAGTCGTCGCTGGTGACCGATGTGCTGCACGTGCACCTGCAGCGCCGCCGTGGGGCGGTTTCTGGTGATGCGCTGCCGCCCGCCGTCGTGCTGAACGACCCGTTCTCTGAGGTCGTGCTCGTCGACCAGGGCGCGATCAACCGGTCGAGCCGGAGCTGTGCGCTCACCTTCTCTGCCGCCTACACGCCGCTGCGCGACCTCTTTGCGGCGACCGAGAAGGCGTCGGATCTGCGCCTCTCTGCGAGCGATTTCTCGTTCAACGTCGCCGGTGGCCGCTGCGAACGCTGCGAGGGGGCCGGCGTACTGCAGGTCGAGATGGTGTTCTTCGCTGACGTCGATATCCCGTGCGACGTCTGCGAGGGCCGCCGCTTCGGGCCCGAGGTGCTCAGCGTGCAGCACCGCGGCCGGACGATCGCTGACGTGCTCGAGATGTCGGTGCGTGAGGCGCTCGAGGTCTTTGCCGACGTGCCGGCGATTGTCAGGCGCCTCGAGCCGCTCGATCGCGTCGGGCTTGGCTACCTGCGGCTGGGCCAGCCGACGACCCAGATGTCGGGTGGCGAACTGCAGCGGCTCAAGCTGGCGAGCTACGTCGGCCAGTCGCGGGCAGATGGCGCATCGGGGGTGCTCTTCATCTTCGACGAGCCGACCGTCGGCCTGCACATGCGCGACGTCGAGCTGCTGGTCGCGGCGATCCGCGAACTGACCGACGCGGGACACACCGCGATCGTCGTGGAGCACAACCTCGACCTCGTCGCCGCCTCGGACTGGGTCGTCGAGCTGGGTCCGGGCGCCGGGCCCGAGGGCGGGACACTCGTCTACGAGGGTCCCGTCGCAGGCCTGATCGATGAGCCGCGGTCGCCAACCGGCGCCTACCTGCGCGAGACCTTCACCGCGGTGGCGGTCCCGGTCGCCGAGCCGACCCCGGGCGGCGGCAGAACCCCCCGAGGGCGCGGGCGCCGCGCGACCTGACGCCTGTTGCCCGGCACCCGCCGGGAGTGCTCGTCCTTTACAGCCCCGGGCCGCTCCCGTACCACCGGGGCTCCCGGTACGAGGCAGGCGCAGATGAGCTCGGGTGATCGCACAGAGGCGTCGGTGATGGGCCCAAGGACGATGTTCGTCGAGCTGCCCGCCGACCTCGACAGCCGCGAGGCGCAGGAGCAGCTCGACGAGCTTGCCCGGGTCCCGCTGCACGAGGTCGATCGGCTCGAACTCTCGCTGGGGCAGGTCGCCAGGCTTGGCGAGGCGGGCCTTGGGGCGCTGCTCCGGGTGCAGTCGCACCTGTCATGGCACCGCAAGCCGCTGTTGCTTGTCGACGCCTGTGCCGCCGTGCGCCAGTCCCTGCGGGCGATGGGCCTGCACGGCCTGCTGCCGGCAGAGCTGGAGCCTGCGACGCCCGCCCCGCCGCGGGCCGACGACTGAGCGTGCCGCGGCGTCCGATGAGCTCGGTCGTGCTGATGCTGGCGAGGTTCCCGGCCTTGGCGGTGCTGCTGCTGGTGTGCGTCGGCCTGCTGGCGGCGCTGCTTGCCGCGCCGCGGGAGCCGGTCGTGCCGGGAGAGGTCGCGCGGTTCGAGGCGGCGAGGCCGCCGGCCGTCGCGATCGTGGGAGGCTCGCAGGCGCTTGCCGGCGTCGCGCCGCTCGAGCTGCTGTCGGGGCTCAGCTCGCTGCCCGGCGAGGCTTCGGTGTCATCGGGCGACGAGGTCGAGGGCTTCGCCTTCGAGGGGGCCGACGCGCTCCAGCAGGCGGCCTTCGTGCAGACCACGCTGCTCTCGGGGTACCGCGTGCCGGCGGTGCTGGTCTGGGCGGTCGATCCGCTGGCCTTCGACGCCGGGGGCCCCGCCATCGACGTCGGTCGGATGAGGGGCGTCTCGCCGCGCTCGCTCGCCCGTGCCGGAGCGCCCGTGGAGCTGCTGCTCAGCGTGGCGCTGCGCCAGGCGCTCCCGCCGCTCTGGGCGCCGGCCGGCGCGTCGCACCGCCTCGATGACCTGCTCGAGCTGGCCTCGTCGCGGCTCGAGCCGTGGCAGGCGGCGCTGCCGGGCCTGCGGCCGCGGGCGGGGCGGGCGCAGGCCCGTGTGTGGACCGACGCGGGCGACGGGTGGCGGCCCTTCGAGATCACCGCCGACTGGCGTGCGGAGTTCTATGTGAGGCAGGCGTCGCGCCTCGAGGCGCGCATCGAGGGCTACCGGTTTGCCCCCTACAAGGAGGCCTTCGTCCGCGAGGTGGTGCTTCAGGCGCGCGGTGCCGGAAGCGCGGTGGTGCTCGTCGAGCTGCCGGTCGCGCCCTGGTACCGCTCGCGCGTCGAGGGGCTGCCGGAGTTCGAGCGCTGGTCAGCGGCGATCGAGGTGCTCGCCCGCGAGACCGGGGCGGTCTGGGTCGCCGACGGCGCCGCGATCGACCGCGACGACCGCTTCGGAGACCCCACGCACATGCCGCTGGCCACGGCGAGCAGCTACTCGCGCCGGCTCGGCGCCCGGCTGCTCGAGAACCCGGAGGTCCGCATGGCGGCGCGTGAGAGGCTGCCGTGAGCTTCGATACCGGGGTCTTCGCGGGGCTGGCGCTGCTGCTGCTCGGGGCGCTGCAGGCCCTGCCGGTCAGGGCGCGGGGCGGTGTGCTGGCGGTCGCGGGCGTCGTCTTCGGTGCGAGCTGGAGCCCAGCCTTTGCGCTGGTTGCGCTGCTGACAGCCGGCGCGGTGCACGGGCTGACGAGTCGGCTCGCGGCCACGCCCGTCGAGGGACGGCGGGGACTCCTCGCCGCTGCCGTGGCCGTGAGCGTCGCGTCGGTCGTGGTGTCGAGGTACGCCACGGCGATCGAGGGCGGGTGGTGGAGCG
The DNA here is from genome assembly GCA_044376025.1 of Bradymonadia bacterium. GTDB lineage: Bacteria > Myxococcota_A > Bradymonadia > REDH01 > REDH01 > JBILLP01. The sequence goes on along the minus strand of JBILLP010000187.1, from coordinate 1,334 downwards.
GGCTCGGCGCGTTCGCGGCGGGGAGCTCGACCTGGCCGGTGGTCGCGCCGCTGCTCGCGACGCTGTTCGCGATGCAGTGTGCGGCCTACACGCTCGACGTCGCCCGCGGCCGCACGGGGCCGGCGCGATCGTTCATTGACCTGGTTGGTGTGCTGCTGCTGGTGCCGACCCTCGTCGCAGGGCCCATGGGTCGCGTCGGTGAGCTGCTGCCCGGCGTGAGTCAGCCCCGTGTGCTCGAGCCGGCGCGCGTCGTGCCGGCGCTGCTGCTGCTTGTGTGGGCCGTTGCCAAGAAGGAGCTGCTCGCCGACAACCTCTCGCCCTTTGTCGAGCCGGTGCTCGCCGACCCGTCTGCCCACAACCGCTGGATCTGCGCGGCGGCTGTGCAGGGCGTCGCGCTGCACACCTACCTGGTGGTCTCTGCGTGGACCGATGTGGCGCGCGGCCTCGCCGGGCTGTCTGGCATCGAGGTGGGGCGCGAGTTTGAGCGGCCGTGGCTGGCCGTCAGCCTCTCGGAGTTCTGGAGGCGGTCGAACATCACCGTCGGACGCTGGTTCAGGGAGCAGGTGCAGGCGCCGCTCGCCGAGCTGCCGGGCCCCGCTCGGTCACCGGCAGCGCGCCTGCTGCTCGGCTGGTCGCTTGCCGGGCTGCTGTTCGGGGGTGTCGGGCTCGGTGGGGCCTGGCCGGTGGTGCTCTGGTTCACGATGCAGGGCCTGCTCCTCGCCGCGGAGCGGGCGTGGCATGCGCGGCAGGGCGCGAGGCCGCCGCGTGCGGGCACAGAAGCGGCCTGGATCGGCATGCTGCGCTCGGTGGCTGTCTTTCATGTCGTGGCGCTGTCGCTGGTGCTGGTGCGGGCGCCTGACCTCACGCGGGCGTTCGAGCTGCTGGGCGCCCTGGTGCAGCCGAGCGTCGATGCGGTCGAGCCGTCGGTGGCGGTGTTCGTGGTGCCCGCGATGGTCGTGGCGGTGATCGCGCTGTCGAGGCTGGGCGGTCGGTGGGCGGCGCTGGCGCGCGGGCCCTGCGGGCTGTTCGTCGCGGCGCTGCTCGCGGCGCTTGTCGGCCTCGCCGGTGGCCTCGCGGGGGCGTGAGGCGGGGTTCAGCCCGGGATCTGGAGCTCGCGCTGCGCCCGGAGCTGCCCGCAGGCGCCGGTGGCCTCGTGCCCGACGGTGCGCCGGAGTCGTGCGGAGACGCCGGCCCGGTGGAGCAGGCCGACGAAGGCCTGCGCCCGCGGCCAGGTGGGTGTCTCAAAGGGCATGCCCGCGACGGCGTTCCACCGGATGGCGGAGACGTGCGCGCGCCGGCCCGAGAGCAGCCCGGCCAGCCGCTGCGCGTCGGCG
>JBILLP010000186.1:0-6653 GCA_044376025.1 Bradymonadia bacterium | reverse complement strand
TTCGCGGCACACTCGACCGCGTGCGGGCGATCGAGGGGTCGGGCGAGGGCTCCGGCGCCGTCAGGCCCGGGCGCCGCGCACCGGCCCCGGGCCTTCCGCGGGCGCCGGTCCGGCCGGCGAGACCCGCGCAGCCGCGGGCGGTGACACCGAGCGAGGGGTCGGGCTCCGCGGTGCCGGCGATCCGGCCTCCGCAGCTCGGTCCGCTGCCGACCCTGCAGCCTCCGCGGGTGCGGCCGCCGCCCGAGCGGCTGATCGCAAACCCGGCAGGGCGACCCACCCCGCTGTCGCCGGTCAGCGCCGACGAGGCGCCTCCGCTGCGCGCCGACGGCTGGATCAAGGGCCTGCTCGAGATCGCCGACTTCGGCGGCGTCGGCGAGGCCGGGCCTGCCGCAGACCTGACCGTCCGCGGCATCTCCAGCATGCGGCTCCCCGGCATGGTCGAGTCGGTGCCGCCGCAGGTGATCCACGCCGCCGTGACGCTCGGCGACAACCCTGTGATCGCCGGGCGCATGCTCTTCGAGAGCCGCGACAAGGCGGCGGTCTTCGTGCGCGAGTGGCCTCGCATGGCGGCGGCGATCAAGCAGCAGCTCGGCCTCTTTGGCGGGCTCGCGGCCCCGCTCATCGACGCGACCTGGCGCGTCGAGGACACCGAGGCGATCTTCACGATCGTCGTGCCCAAGCCGCTGATGGACCAGATCGTCGTGTCGATCGCGGCGCTCCGCGGGAGCCGCTGAGCCTCACACCCCGGGGGCGGCGGGCCGCGCCCCTCGCGTCGTCGTCAACCCGTTCGAGGGTGCTGGCGCTCTGCTTGCCGCCAGGGCGGGAGTCGGGCAGAGCGTGGGACGGTCCGCTGCGCCCCATCGAGGAGTCCCGCCATGTCGATGCACCGCCGAGCCTTCCTCAAGACGTTGATCGTGTCGGCCGCGGGCACGCTCGCCGCACGTTGCAGCGACGACGACGGGGCGCCGGGGGCCGACACCGGTCTCGACGGCAGCGGCGACACAGGCACCGACACCGACACCCCGCTCGAGGTGGTCGATGGCTCGGCGCTCTTTGCGCAATCGGTGGCGTCGGGCGACCCGCGCCCCACGAGCGTGATCCTGTGGACGCGCATCGTCGACGGCGACGCCGCCGCCGACACCCCACTCTTCGTCGAGGTCGCACGTGACGAAGCCTTCGGCGACCTGCTCCCGCTCGACGGCGACTCACAGCGGGCGCTCACCGCAGAGGCCCGGTTCGACCACTGTGTGAAGGTCCGCGTGACCAACCTCGAGCCGGGCACGGCCTATTTCTACCGGTTTTCGGTGGTCCGTGACGGGCAGCGGCTGGTCAGCCGCACCGGGCGCACGCGCACCGCGCCCGCCGAGGACGCCGACGTGCCGGTGCGCTTCGCCTTCGTCTCGTGCCAGGATTTCTCGGGCCGCTACTACAACAGCTACGCCCGGCTCGCGCAGGAGCAGCTCGATTTCGTCATCCACCTGGGAGACTACATCTACGAGACCACGAGCGACCCGACTTTCCAGACCTCGATGCCCGACCGGGTCGTGGCCTTCGACGACCGCGCCGGAGCGATCACCCTCAACCCCGGCACCGACACGGAGTTCCAGGCTGCGGCAAGCCTCGACAATTACCGGCAATTGTATCGAATCTACCGCACCGACCCCGACCTGCAGCGCATGCACGAGGCAGCGCCGTTCGTCGTGATCTGGGATGACCACGAATTCTCGGACGACTGCCACGGCGCGACCGCGACCTTCTTTGACGGCCGGCGCGACGAGCTCGACATGGTGCGCCGCATGCACGCCAACCAGGCGTGGTATGAGTACCAGCCGGTCGATTACGAGCCCGACCCCGCGTTCATCTACGATCCGGGCGCCTCCTGGCCTGACGACCTCCGCATCTACCGCCGGTTCAGGTTCGGGCGCCATGTCGACCTCGTGCTCACCGACCTGCGCACCTACCGCAGCGACCACGTCGTGCCCGAAGACGCCTACCCGGGCCAGGTGGTCGTCACGGCAGAACGGCTCGCGCGGGACGTCGCCGGCACACCCTCGTTCGCCTGCCGCTACGCCGACATCGATGTGTGGGCGGGCGGGCGATTTGCGACCTGGCTGCGCACGCTCGCGACCGAGGCCGACTACCCCGCCGACCGTGTCTCGGGCCTGATCAGTGTCGATTACCTGCTTGGTCGCCTCGAGGCGGCGACCGCGGCCGGCCGCACCGACCTTCCTGACGCGCCCACCGACGAGGAGCTCGCCGGTCTACCGCTCGGCCTCGCCTGGCACACGGTCGGCAAGTCGGGCCTCTACGGGCAGATCGGCGCCCGCTACCTTGCTCGCAAGGAGCCGTTCAGGCTGCTCGCCCGCATCCTGTTCGAAGACGGTGTGGCCCCGCAGCAGGCGATGGGCGACGCCCAGCAGGCCTGGTTCCTCGATGCGATCCGCAGCTCGCAGGCCACCTGGCGTGTGTGGGGAACCTCGTTCACCCTCATGTCGCGCGCTGTCGACGTCTCGAACTTTGCCGTGCCCGAGGATTTCAAACAGAAATTCCTGCTCTCGGTCGAGGACTGGGACGGCATGCCCGACCGGCGGCGGCAGATCGTCGACGCGCTCGCCGGCGTCCCGAACGTCGTGGCGGTGACGGGCGATATCCACGCCTTCTTCGCGGGCACGACCTCGAGCTCGGGCGGAACGTCGGGCATTTCGGAGTATGTCGGTGCTGCGATCTCGTCGGGCACCTACAAGTCGCTGCTCCTCAAGACCGCCGCGTCAGACCCCGACCTCGTCGACGCGGGCGCACCCGCCCTTGCGCTGCTCGTCGAGTCGCTGCTCGTGGCGCCCGAGACGCGCCCCAATCCACACCTGGCGCACGCCGACATCGACCGGAACGGCTTCTCGGTGGCAGAGGTCGGCGCGGCGAGCTTTGACGTCACCTTCTACGCCATCGACGAGCGGGCCGTGTCGCGGCGGCTGCCTGAGGCTGAACTGGCGACCGCCTTCGAGGCGATCCGGTTCCAGACCCGGGCGGGCATCGTCGGTGTGTGGCGTGAGTTCGAGGGAACCTGGAAGCTCTGGAACCCGACGACCTTCGCCTGGGAGGCGTAGCCGGGCTACTCGAGCGGCAGCACGCCGGCCGCCTGGAGCACCATCGCCAGCACGGCGAGCAGCGAGCAGCCCGCGATGATGCCCGAGGCCATCGGGATCATGAGGCGGTCGCAGGACTTCTCGTTCGCCTTCTGCCAGACCCACGAGATCGTCGCGCCGATCATGAACGAGAGGCTGTTCCCGAAGGGGATCACCATGCCGAGCCCGAGCCCGGTCGCCGAGGGGAGGAAGCGCTTGACCGACTTCGGCGCCAGCCCCTCGAGCAGCGTCAGCACCACGCCGACCCCGGCGCCGATGACGATGCTGTTCAGGATGGTCGGGTGCATCGATCCGATGCCCTTGGCGAGCAGCTCGGCGACGCTCTTCCACACCTCGGCCGCGGGTGCGGGGAACTGGTCGGTGCCGAGCCGCGACGCATCGGGGATGAAGAGGTACCAGGCGGGCACGATGGCGATCGTGCCGCCGATGATGCCGGCAAGCTGGGCGATGGTCTGGCGCCGCGGGTGCGCACCGAGCAGGTAGCCTGCCTTGAGGTCGGTGAGCAGGTCGGCCGAGGCGCCCGCGGCGCCCGCGGTGACGCCGGCGGTCATGAGGTTCGGGATCGGCTGGTTGGGGATCGCCACGCCGTAGAAGAGCTGCGTGACCTTGCCCATGGCGCCGATGGGCGTGGTGTCCGTCTCGCCGGTGGCGCGGCAGGCGACGAGCGAGAGCACGAACGACAGGCCCACGGCCACGAGGCCCCACCAGGGCGGGATGTTCCACTCCATCCACATGATGACGATGCAGCCGAGACCCGAGATGCCGGTGCCGATCGCAAACCACGAGTTGGGGACCTCGATCGAGGCGAGCGGGTCATCAGCGGTCTTCGCCTTCTGTCCTGAGAAGAGGTCGCGCGCCTTCGCGAGTGCGCCGACCATGCTCTTCCACTGGAAGGCCACCGCGGTGAGCCCTGCGGCCACCATCATGGCCGAGCCGGCCCAGAGGCCCCACTTGCGGATGTTGCCCCCGGTGAGCGCCTCGCTCGAAAGCGCGCCAGCGAGGTGCATCTGCTTGAGCACGCCGGAGTCATCGAGCCACGGCCCGATCAGGCCGAACAGCACGAAGCCCGAGATCAGCATCGACAGCGAGGTCTTCATGCCGACGACCATGCCGGCGGCGGTCATCAGCGGGTCGAGCGGGATCGTGAAGCCCAGGGCGCCAAGCTCCTTGCCGCGCAGTGTGCCCGTCAGCTCCTTCTCAAAGGGCAGGATGGTCGGCCAGGCGATCGCGGACTCTGGGGCGCCGGTCTTCTTGAGGATCAGCGGCATGAAGGTCTGCCAGAAGGTCAGCAGCGCGCCGACGGCCATGGTGATGAAGAGGGCCTTGGCCTTGATGAGCGCCTCTCCTCCCGCGGCGTGCAGGCTCTTGAGCGTCTCTGCGGTCGCGATGCCCGAAGGGAACTTGAGCTGCTCGCGGTTGATGAGCTGCCGCTTCATCGGCACGGCCATGAACACACCGAGGAAGGCAAGGAAGGCCGTCCACGCCGTCAACACCGGCCACGAGATGTGTTGACCCGTCAGCATCAGGTGGGCGGCGATCGCCGAGACCATCGTGCCACCCGTGGAGACACCTGCGCTGGTCGCCGTCGACTGCATGCAGTTGTTCTCGAGGATCGACATCGGCTCCTTGACGATGCCGATGGCCTGGAGTGACGTCCAGATCGCATACGACATGATGCAGGCGGTGATGGCCACACCGAGGCCCCAGCCGGTCTTGAGGCCGATGTAGAGGTTCATCAGCGACATGCCCATGCCGAGCACCGAGCCCATGAGCACGGCGCGCCAGGTGAGCTGCTTCATCGAGTCGCCGCGGTAGTACTTCTCGAGCCAGACCCGGTCGCGCTCCTCGACATCGACCTGGGTCAGGTCAGGCAGGGCCGCCTCGGTCACGGCGTGTACAGATCCGGTCGCCATGCATCATCTCCAAACATAGAAACGCCGCTCCCCAGCAGAGGGGGCGGCGCGTTGTCGCACGATGCGACACAATGTGCAACCTTCGGTTCAGGCCGCGGTGTCGACCCTCACCGGCGTCGCCTCAGGGGCAGGCGCCGATGCTGGCCCGCAGGCTGTAGCTGCCCGCGCCGCCATCGGCGCTGTCGACCACGAGGTAGAACTGCTGGCCCGGCGTGAGCCTGACCTCGAGGCTCGAGCTACCGGGCGTGCCGACGTCACAGGCGACGTCGGGGGTGCCGGGGGCGCAGGCACCCGAGTAGGCGTAGAGGACCGGCGTGAACGAGCTGCCGCTGACCGTCACGCAGGCCGTGACGGCAAACGGCACCGCGAAGCCGAGCGACCAGACCTGCTCGTTGCTCGCGTCGCCACCGCAGGTGGCATCGAGCACAGCCGCACCCTCTGAGGTGTTGCCGTTGTTGGCGCCAAAGGGGTTGAGCCGCAGCGGGGTGTCGCAGGTGCCGACAGCGGTCGACACACACACGGGGTCGGCGGCGCAGGCCGGGTCGTCGCAGTCAACCAGCGTGTTGCCGTCGTCGTCGAACCCGTTGTCGCAGATTTCGGAGACGGGGCAGAAGGGCGTCCCGAAGCAGACCGGGTCGGCGCAGTCGACGAGACGGTTGCCATCGTTGTCGAGCCCGTCGAAGCAGATCTCGACGCCGGCACAGGCCGGGTCGGCCGAACAGGCGAAGTCCTGGCAGTCGGTCAGCCCGTTCGCGTCGTCGTCGAACCCGTTGTCGCAGATTTCGGAGACGGGGCAGAAGGGCGTCCCGAAGCAGACCGGGTCTTCGCAGTCGGTCAGCCCGTTGCCATCGTTGTCGAGCCCGTCGAAGCAGCTCTCGACGCCGGCACAGGCCGGGTCGGCCGCGCAGGTGAAGTCCTGGCAGTCGGTCAGCCCGTTTGCGTCGTCGTCGAACCCGTTGTCGCAGATTTCGGGGCTGACGAGGCAGGCCGGGTCGGCCGCGCAGTCACGGTCGCCGCAGTCGGCGGCGCCGTCGCGGTCGTTGTCGAGCCCGTCGGCGCAGTTCGTCTCGACCCGGAGGCAGGCGGGGTTGGCCGCGCAGTCACGGTCGCCGCAGTCGGCGGCGCCGTCGCGGTCGTTGTCGAGCCCGTCGGCGCAGTTCGTCTCGACGCGCGCACATGCCGGGTTCGTGGCGCAGTCGCTGTCGGCACAGTCTGCGGCGCCGTCGCGGTCATTGTCGATGCGGTCGGTGCAGTTGGTCTCTGCCGTCGTGCCCGCGCAGGCACCCGACGTGATGTTGAGCCGGTAGCTGCCGCCGGCGGCCCCGAAGCCGTCGATGAAGAAGAAGACGTCGGTACCGGCCGTCACGTTGAGCTGGATGCGCGACGTGGTGCCGACGCCCGGCGTGTCGTCGTTGCAGGCCAGGTCGGTCGTGCCGGTGCAGTTGCTGCGGGCAAACAGCACGGTGTCGTAGGTCGAGCCGGTCGTGTCCACACACACCGTGCCGGTGGCCGGCGGCGTGAATCGCCACACCGATTCGGGCGCGGAGCTGCCTCGGGAGCACGACGGGACGGCGTTGTTCACCAGGCCGGCCGTCAG
>JBILLP010000185.1:0-6668 GCA_044376025.1 Bradymonadia bacterium | reverse complement strand
TCCCGGTGTCTGCGAGATCCGGATAGTCGAGGAACCGACGCCCGTCGGGGTCGGAGCCCAGCAGGGTGTAGTCGAACGAGGGCGTATCGGGTCCACACGGCTCCGCGGGGTCCTCCACGCAGAGTCCAAGATCGCAGATGAGCCCATACGCACAGGTCGTGTCCGGGGCGTCGCATGGCTCGAACAGGCCCGACACCGCCGTGCAGACGAATGCCCCGCTGCCGTCGTCGAGGCAGCGCGCTCCGGCCTCGCAGCCGACCCTCCCGACACCCGGATCGCAGGGAGCGCCCACAGGGGCGGGCAGCACAAGCGAGAACGAGACCTGCCCCTCGAACGGCCCCGGCGAAGCCTCGATAACCACATAGTACGTTCGCCCTGCGACCACCGGAACGAGCGACTCCGTCAAGAAGTTGGCCGCCGACACATCCTCGTCGCAGGCGATCTCTGCCGAGGCCTCCGTGCAGGCGGCCTCGCGCACCGAGATGATGGTGTCTGCCCCGGCATTGGCTCCGAGGTTCGTGTTCACGAACAGCGTGCCGTCGGCCGCGGGGATCAGCGCAAAGACCGTCTCAGGTGGCGCGAAGCTGAAGCCGCACGAACCGTCGAGGACGCTCGGGTTGATCCCGGTGGAGAAACCCCTGGTGATGCCGGCCGTCGAGACGATGCCAAGGTCGGTCACGCTGACGCCCGCTCCGCACGGCGAGAGCGCGTCGGTCTCGCATGTCCCGGTTTCGCAAACGAGCCCGGGCCGGCAGAAGGTCGCCGTGTCGTCGCACGCCTGCCCCAGCGACACGAGCCGGCCGCACACCTCGCCGCCCCCGGGCGTTGTCAGGCACTCGCTGCCCGGCTCACAGACCGCGGAGTCGTCCGTCGTGTCGCACGCCGAGCCGCTCGGGATGTTCGGGGAAACGGAGAGCTCGACCGCCAGGGCGGCGCCGCCGATCTCGTAGGAGTCGACGAACAGGTAGTAGGTCACGCCGGCCGTCACGGGCGCGACGAGACGCGAGGTCAGGCCGGTTCCGCCGTCGTCGTCGCAGGCGACCTCTGAGTCCGGGTCGCCGCAGGTGCCAGACCGGAGGTAGAGGAGCGAGTCTGCAGCGCCGGTGCCGGCAAGGTCGGTCGAGGCGAGCAGCGTTCCGCTGGTCTCGGGGACGAACCGGATGACGACCTCGCCGGTGTCGTCGATGGTCTCAAAGCGACACGACCCGGAGTCGAGGTTCGGCCGGCCGGTCGTATCGGCGACCCGCTGCACCGGGGTCGCGCCCACGGTGCCGAACTCGAGGATGCTCGCATCTACGCCGCATGGTGAGGTCTCGTCGATGTCACAGACGCCCGAGATGCACTCCGCGCCCCGGACGCAGCCGCTCGTCACGTTGTCGCACGAGTCGCCGACGGCCCCCGGCACGAGGCAGCGCGTGCCTCCGAGTCCGGGGAGGCACTGCGTCCCGACGACGCAGGTTCCGTCGACGCCCGCCCCGCACGAGCCTCCCACTGGCAGCACCGGCGAAAGCCCGATGCTCACGCTCCCGGTCGTCGCGCCATCGAGCGCATCGACGATGATGAAGACGCGGTCACCGGCCGCGACGACCCCGTCAGCCGTCCCGGTGCCGAAGAAGGCGCTCTCGTCGCACGCGACCTCGGTGGAGCGGCTGAAGCACCCAGCCGTCCGGATCGAGACGGACATGGCGGCCGCGCCCGTCTCGAGCGTCGCGGTCGTTGCCGTCACAACCGCATCGAAGGGGGCCACGAACGAGTAGGCGACCTCCGCGGCGCTGGAGCCGGTGAAGTTGCAGGTGGCCTCGTCGAGGCTGGGTCCGTCCGCGAGGTCAAAGGCGCCGCTGAAGGTGTTGTCAGCCTCGAAGACCACCGGCTCGACCTGGATTGCCCCGCACAGGCTCGCTTCATCCTCGACGCAGGCGCCAGAGACCGCATCGCAGAGCGTCCCGACGATGCAGTGGTCGTCGATGCCCGCGGCGTCACACGTCGCGCCCAGCAGGCGGAGCGGGGGAATCTCGAACGCGGCGAGGTTCGACTCCGCGCCGGCGAGATCCCTCACGAGGGCGTAGCCATCGGGGATGTCGGCAAACCGGGGGTCGTCGAGGAAGACCCGGTTGGTCACCGTGAACGAGCCGCCCGGGCCTGCCTCGAACGCCCCGACCAGCTCCGCCGCGGCCTCGAACCCGCCTTCGGGGAGCAGTCCGAAGCCGAGCACCGAGGTCTCGTAGTCGGCGTCCAGGTCGGTCCCGGCCAGCGTGATGACCAGGGTCCGCGCATCGTCAGGGTCCCAGGCCGCCGTCGCGGACTCAAGGACCGGCGCGTGCGCGGTGCAGATGCCTGCGTCACACGACGTGCTGTCCGCGCAGAGCTCTGTGACCCCGTCGTCAACCGTGCACGCGCCGCCCTCGACGACGATCCGGGATAGGGCGAACGAGCGAGGACCACTCTGGAGACCTGCCCGGTCCTTGAGCGAGACCTGCATGCGCGACGCCGTGGCGAACCCCGCCAGCCCCGCGATGACCTCGACCCGGTCGAAGGCGAACTGACCCTCGACCGACTCCGTGAAGGCCAACTCCGCGGGCGCCCCGAGGAGCGCACCTCCGGCGGCATCGAACAACTCGATGACAAGGGTCGACACGTCCGCATTCGGGTCCTGTCCCGAGATCGACAGCTCGACCAGGTCCTCGCTGGTCCTTCGGCCCGAGAGGCTGACAAGCACCGGCGCATTGGCATCCTCGCAGCGTCCGCCCTGGCCGCACACCAGGTTCGCCTCGTTGTCGCACGCCCCGCCGACGCCATCGGCCGTGCAGCGATCCCCGGGGCCGCCCTCGACGCCCATCGGGTCCTCGGCGAGGTTCGAAGACAGCCCGGTCGCATCGATCAGCCGGACCCTGACCCGGCTGAAGAAGGTCCCATCGGCAAGCAGCTCCGGTAGCCGGACCGTGAAGGCGAGCAGCCCGTTGGGACTCGGTGTCGCGGTGCCCGCATCGAGCGGCTCCGGAAGCGTGAAGATCGCGCCCGTCGGGTCGACGAGCGAGACGTCGATCTGTGTGACGTCGCCGTTGGTGTCGGCTCCTGAGACGACCACCTCGATGGTGTTGAACGCGACATCGAGGTAGCGACCCTCGACGCGTTGCACGGTCGGGGCGACGGCCGGCCGGCAACGACTCGCCCCGAACGCGTCGAGCGAGCAGGCCAGACCATCGACGCAGACCGCATCGAGGCTGCCGAGCTCACACGCCGCGTCGAGGGCGAGCTCGACCGGCTGCGGAACCGGTAGGGTGAAGCGTCCTGAGTCCAGCCCGGCGGCATCACGGAGCGACACCGTGACAGACTCGACGTCGCCGCCGGGCAGGAACCCGTCGAACACGACGGCCTGCGACAGCCCGAACGTTACACGCCCCCTGCCATCGAGGTCGAGCGCGGTCTCGGGGAGCACCGACGTACCAGCGCCCACGTACACGGCCGCCGCGACGTCGCCGTTGACGTCGCTGCCCGTGAAGTCGAACCGAATCGTGTCCTCGCTGAGACGGGTCGCCGCGACGCCGGTGAGGAGCGGGGCGGCCGGTTCGGCACAGACGCTGACGCCGGGTGCCGTCTCGGTGCAGGTCAACGGCGAAAGGCAGAGGTTCAGTCGACGGTTGATGTCGCAGGCCGCGCCCGCGCCAAGCGTCGGGGTCAGCGGCACGTAGGGCGGATAGGTGCCGAACAGCGGGTTGCTGGCCTGGCCCCGCGCGTCGATCGCCGTCACGGTCGCGCCAGTGGCTCCGACGGCGGCGATGCCGTTGAGGCGCAGCGTCCCGACGAACTCCGAGCCGGTCCACTCGACGGTATCGAGGTCGAACACGAGGTCAGGGATGGTTGTGCCGTCATCAAGCTGCACGTCGATGCCGAGCTGCCGGACGTCGCGGTCAGGGTCCGTACCGCGCACGGTGTGGGCCGCGGTGTCGGCGCTCAACAGCTCGATCGAGAGCTCCGCCAGCACCGGCACCCCGCTCCCGGCGCAGATCCGGTCAGGCCCCGAGCCCAGGCAGGCGAGACCCTCTTCGCAGCCGATCGCCTCTCCGCAGCCCTCGCCGGCACCCGCCACCGAAACGAGCTTCTGAACCTGAAGGGCAACGTCCCCGGGCCCGCCCGCGGTCTCGACGACGAAGTAGCGCAGGGAGGACTCCGTGGCGTCGAACTGCAGCGACGACCCCAGGCTGCTTCCATCGTCGTCGTTGCAGGAGATGGCGGCCGTGTCGGTGCAGCCGACGAGCTGCGACAGCACCGTGTCGGTCGGCGTGCCGGGTAGGGCGGTGGTGATTCGGTAGATGCCCTCGGAGGGCGCCACGAAGGCGAAGACCGCGTCAGGACCGGTCTTGGTCGAGCAGGTGACCGCAGCGGCGAAGTCGTCGCTGGCGCCTGCGGTCGAGGCCGCGAAGTTCCACGTGTCTCCCGTCCGCGTCGCCACGGCGTTGAGGTCCACGAAGTCGGGCACACTCGCGCAGGTGATCTCAAGGTTGGCGACGCAGTCCAGAAGGCAGGCCCCGCCGACCGCGTTGTCGCTGCCCTCATCGCACTGCTCCCCGGAGTCGGTGACGGCGTCGCCGCATCCAGGAAGCGTACAGTCGGTGCGGCAGGCATCCGGGATGCGGTTGCTGTTCTCTCTGCCGTCGTCGCACGCCTCGCCGGGGTCGACCGTCCCGTCACCGCAGGAGGGAACCCGCACGCACGAGCTGTCACAGCCTTCGCTGCCGTCACACTGCTCGCCCTCGTCGATCACGCCATCGCCGCACGACGGGAGTGTGCAGTCTGCCCGGCAGGCGTCCGCTGCGGTGTCGCTGTTCGCCGGGCCGTTGTCACACGCCTCGTCGACCTCGACCACCCCGTTGCCGCAGAGCGGCCCCGAGGTGTCGTCGCTGCCCGTGTCATCGGTGCCTGTGTCGGCCGACGAGTCTGGCGAGGTGTCGTCCGAGGTATCGGTGACGTCGGGCGAGGTGTCATCCGAGGTATCGGTGACGTCGGGCGAGGTGTCATCCGAGGTATCGGTGACGTCGGGCGAGGTGTCGTCCGAGGTATCGGTGACGTCGGGCGAGGTGTCGTCCGAGGTATCGGTGACGTCGGACGAGGTGTCGCTGACCTCGTCCGTGTCGGTAGACGAGTCAGGCGCGGTGTCGCCCGAGGTATCGATGCCATCGGAGCCATCGCCGCCGGTATCCTCTCGGCCCGTGTTGCGGCCTCCGCCCTCGTCTCCGCAGCCTGCGACGGCCGCGGCGACAAGGAACCCCAAGAACGTGAGACTTCGCTGCATCATGCACCCGGACGTAGAAGGAACCAAAAGTCGAACGGCCGCAGCGGGCTCTACGCGCCGCCCGCCGAGGCCGTCAACAGCGCCGGCCGGGCGTGCGCGAGGCCCCTGCGGTCAGGACGGTTCCGCGCGGGCTGGGCCGCGCCTTCGCTGCCGCCGGCTGGCTTGACGTTTTCGCTCGCGGAGGACACGGAGGCAGCCCACCTTGACCATCCCCACCCGTGAACGTGAATCCATGAGTGACGCCGTCTACCCGTCTTCGACCGCATCCGCGCTCCTGGTTGTCGACATCCAGGAGCGGCTCGTTCCCGCGATGGAACCTGCCGACATCTCCCGAACGCTTCGCCAGACCGCCCTCCTGATCGCTGCGGCCCGGGAGTTCGGCTGGCCAGTGTATGTTACCGAGCAGTACCCGAAGGGCCTTGGGCGCACCGTCGAGGTACTCGCCGGTCCACTCGCCGAGGCCGGTGCCACGCACGTCGAGAAGCTCGAGTTCTCGTGCGTTCGGAACGAGGAGTTCCAGGCCACGGTGATGCCGCGCCTGCCGAACCACGTGATTGTGACCGGTGTCGAGGCGCATGTGTGCGTGCTCCAGACGGCCACCGACCTGCAGGCACGAGGACATCAAGTCTACATTCCCTTCGATGCGGTCTCGAGCCGGTCGAACGAGTACAAGGAGAACGGCCTCTCTCTCGCCCAGCGCGCCGGCGCCGTGGTCACCAACGCCGAGACCGCCGTCTTCTTCGCCCTTCAGCGCGCGGGCGGCGATGCGTTCAAGCGCCTCTCGAAGCTGATCAAGTAGCCGCGCCGCAGCCGAACGCTCAGCTCACTCGCCCTCGCTGACCAGCACGTACTTCTTGCGCGCATGCTCCGCCCGGTGCCGGACCTCATCAAGGGGCATCTCGTGGTAGGGCTCCTTGCGGGCATCGAGGACCCACGTCCAGCGCAGGTGCGGGGCGTCAGGGAACAGCACGTCACCGTCCTTGACCGACGCCTCCCCGACCCGGGTACCTTCGACCGTGTAGACTACCAGCTTGCCGTCTGCCATCTTCGCCCGCCATGTGCGTGACCCTTGTCGGCCTCTACCGCGCCGTCCCGAGTCCCGCAACCCGAATGCTCGGGCTGGCCCACGCCCTAGGCCTCGAAGAGCCGCTGACGGAGTAGCCCGGGCTGCGCGGCTCCCGACGAGACGGCAACCCACACCGCGGCACCATCGGGCAGGGCAAGCGCGCTGACCCCGGGCGTCGAGAGTTCAAGCGCCTCGAATGCACCAGCACCCGCTGAGGCAAGCGCTCGCACCCTCTCCGCACGTCCGGCGAGCGCGGCGGCGATCAGGCCGTGGTGCGCGGGGGCGCCCGGCGTACGCAGCCACGGCTCCGCA
>JBILLP010000184.1:0-6674 GCA_044376025.1 Bradymonadia bacterium | reverse complement strand
GAGTAGCGCGTGTCGCCCTGCTGCCAGACGCCCGGTGCGACGGTGGCGCGGAGCCCCCGCCCCGCCGCGTCGGAGCCGTCGGCCGCGCGGTCGTCGGAGCGGTCGGACGTGAGCCAGATGCCGGTACCCAGGCCGGCGATCTCGCCGGCGAGGACCGTCCCGAGCACGGTGCGGAAATCGTCGGGCTGGGCGATCGCGAGCACCGCGCCGGCTGTCAGCAGGCCGACGCCGCCGCTGAGGCTGACGAGCCAGATCCGCTGCGGCGAGACGTCCATGTGGTTCGACAGGGCGACGCCCCCGGCGATGCCGCCGACGGCCGTCGCCAGCGGGATCACCCGGAGCACGTCGCCATCGAGGTCCTCGCCGGCCACGAGCCCCACGAGCAGGATCGACGTCGCCGGCACCCAGAGGCCCATCGCGTTGGTCAGCGCCACGTCGCCCGATTTGAGGTCCGCGTACCTCGACGCCACGACCGCGCCGGCCGTCGCGCCCACGAGCGACGACACCGCCAACGTGCCGTTCGGGTGCTCGTAGAGGAAGTTCCCCTTCGAGCACTCCTCCTCGTCGATTCCTCCCACCTCGTCGATTCCTCCCACGTACTCACAGTCGCCCTCGCGTGCGAAGGCAGCGAGGGTCAGGCCACCGAGCGCGTAGCCCCAGACCCAGCCCGACGTGAGCACCCGGCTCTGCGCGTCGCTCACCGGGATGTCGTCGGTCAGGTAGTAGGCCGACGCCAGGCCGGCGCCGAGCCCCGCGAGCGTCAGCAGCGGGATGTAGCGCCCACCGTTGTCGGAGTCGCCGAGCGCCGCGATACCGAGCTGCGTGCCAAGCGTCGCACCGTAGATCGACCCGGTGGTGATCGCCTCGACGCGGCCCGACTCGCGGGTGATGCGGGCCTCGCGGCGGGTCACGCCCTCGACCTCGAGCGCAGAGGCGAAGCGGCTGGCCGGGTGGGCGCGCCGGTCGACCGGGTAGGCGACCGAGAAGGCGCCGAACCAGGCCCGGGCCGCCGCGAGGTCGGCCGTCGCCAGCGACTCGACCGCCCGACGCCAGCAGGCATCGGGGCCGAGCTCCACACACTGGCGCGAGGCCTCCTCTGCCGTGACGGCGGCGGGCGTGGCGGCGGCGGGGCCAACACCAGGGGCGGCGGGCGTGGCGGCGGCGGGGCCAACACCAGGGGCGGTCGTCTGCGCGCCAGCAGGGGCAGCCATGACGGAGAGCAGAAGAAGGTTCGCCGCGATCAGCGCAAAACGGTTCATGGTGGCTCCTCGGCTGGGGAGGCGGCTCCACTCTCGAGCCCCCCCGCTGGCCCGGAGACTGCCCGAATCGGCGCGCGGCGTCCAGCAACACCTCGACGGCGCGCCCTCGCGCCGCTCCGCCCTACCCGAGCGCGATCCTTCGAAAGCGCGCCGGGTCGAGCCGCACGAAGTCGCCGGTGGCCCGCGCGACCACCTGCTCACCGTCGCGCAGCTCGGCCTCGACCAGCGTGTGGTGCGCCCGCTCGCCGACCTCCCACGCGGTGACGGTGAGCGGCACATGCAGGCGCGTCGGCTTCTCGTAGCGCACCTCGATGCTCGCCGTCACACACGGGACACCCTCGGTGATCAACACATACCCCATCGCCTGGTCGAAGACCGCCGCGACGATGCCGCCGTGCACCCAGCCCGGCGCCCCGCCGTGCGCATGGTCGAAGGTCACGTGGCCGACGACGCGGTCGCCCTGGCGTGAGAGTCGAAGCGGCGGCGCAAAGGGGTTCGCCCGGCCGATGATCGACTGCCGGTCGGCATACTGCTGCGGCGACTGCCCGAGCCTGCCCTCCGCGAAGGCCTCCGCGACGGTCCAGGTCGGGGCGTCGGCGAGCAGGTCGGCGGCCTCCTCGAGCAGCGCCGCGACCCGGTCGAGTCGCGCGGGATCGGCGTAGGTGATCACGAGGTTGTGTGCG
Organism: Bradymonadia bacterium; assembly: GCA_044376025.1. Classification (GTDB taxonomy): domain Bacteria; phylum Myxococcota_A; class Bradymonadia; order REDH01; family REDH01; genus JBILLP01. Next base: position 4,732 of record JBILLP010000184.1, on the reverse strand, counting down.
ATGCGGCGCGCCGCCTCCGAGGCTCGGCGGCGCCCGGCCCACTGCGGGTCATCGACCTCGTCGGGGATTTCCCAGAATTCGGAGGTCAGCGGACCCTTGCGGGGCCGCTCGGGCGGGCGGTCGCTCATGCGCCGGCCAGCTCCGCGGCCCGGGCCTTGGCCCACCGGTAGTCTGGCTTGCCGCTCGGGTGGCGCTCGAGCGACTCGACCGCCCAGACCTGCCGCGGCACCTTGTAGCCGGCCACCCGCGACCGGCAGTGGGTGAGGATCGCCTCGACGTCGGCAGCATGCCCCTCGCGCAGCTTCACGAGCGCGGTGACCCGCTCGCCCCACCGCGGGTCGGGCAGGCCGACGACCACGGCGTCGTAGACCGCCGGGTGCCCCTTGAGCGCCTCCTCGACCTCTTCAGGAAAGACCTTCTCGCCGCCGGTGTTGATGCACACCGCGCCGCGCCCGAGCAGCGTCACGACACCGTCGGCGTCGATGGTGGCAAAATCCCCCGGAATCACCCAGCGCCGCCCCTGCTTGTCGTGGATGAAGGTCGTGCGGGTCTTCTCTTCGGCCTTGTAGTACCCGAGCGGGATATGCCCGGTGCGGGCGAGCTTGCCGATGCGCGGGTCGCCGGGTGGGATCGGCTCGAAGTCCTCGTCGAGCACGGCGGTGTTGTCGCCGAGCATGAAGAACTTCACCGGGCCGCTCGCGCCGGTGTCGATCGCGGTGCCCTGGTGGCCGGTCTCCGAGGCACCGAAATTGTTCAGGATCATGGTGTAGGGCAGCAGCCGCTTGAGCTGCTGCTTGACGTGCTCCGACAGCACCGCGCCGGCCGACGTGACCACGTACAGCTCACCGAGGTTGTAGGCGTCGGGGTTGGCCTCGAGCGCCTCTGCGAAGGGGCGCGCCATCGCGTCGCCCACGAGGTTGAGCACGCCGACGCCCTCGCGCGAGACCGACTCCAGCGTGCGGATCGCGTCGAAGCTGCGTCCGGGCGTGAGCACAGCCTTGCCGCCCGACAGGATCGCGATCCAGGTCGCAAACTGCGCCGCGCCGTGGATCAGCGGGGCGGCGGGCGAGATGACCGACGGGTTGGTCGTGCCGGCCTTGATGCCCGCGGCGACCTCCTCGGGCGACGAGACCGGGTCGTCGCCCGGGCGGCCGCCCTGCAGCCCCGCAAAGAAGATGTCGCCGTGGCGCCACATCACGCCCTTGGGCATGCCGGTCGTGCCGCCGGTGTAGACGATGTAGAGGTCGTCGGCGCTGCGCGGCTCGAAATCACGGCCCGCGTCGTGGTGGCGGCGCGCCTCGGCAAAGTGCATCGACGCGACGTGGTCACCCGCCGACGGCGCCGGGCTGGCGGTGTCGGCGCCGGTCCACACAACCGTGTGGACCGCGCTCGAGCCGCGGAGCGCGCCGCGCACCTCGTCGGCGAGGTCGGCCTCTGCGAACAGCAGCACCAGGTCGGCGTCGTGCACGAGGTAGCGGAGCTCGTCGGCGACGTACCGGTAATTCACGTTGATCGGCACCGCGCGCAGCTTGAAGGCCGCGAGCATGGCGATCACGTATTCTTCGCCATTGTAGAGGTAGAGCCCCACGTGCTGGCCCGCGCGCACCCCGCGCTGTCGCATCGCGTGGGCGACCCGGTTGGCCACGGCGTCGAGCTCGGCAAAGGTGAAGCGCGACGCCCCGCTGACGAGCGCGGTGCGGTCGGGGACGACGTCGGCGACGCTCTCGAACAGATCGGCGATGTTGTATTGCACGGCGGCTCCGTGGGGCGACAGGTGCGGGGGCGGCGTCAGGGCTTCTGGCTTCCGACGATCCAGGCGGCAAAGAACTGCGAGCCGCCGCCGTAGGCGTGGCCCATGGCGACCTTGGCGCCCTCGACCTGGTGCTCACCGGCGCGGCCGCGGACCTGCAGCGCCGCCTCGAGAAAGCGGAGCATGCCCGAGGCGCCGATCGGGTTGCTCGAGAGCACGCCGCCCGAGGCGTTGACCGGCAGCCGGCCGCCGAGCGTCGTCGTGCCGTCGTCGACCATGCGCCAGCCCTGGCCGGGCTCCGCAAAGCCGAGGTTCTCGAGCCACATCGGCTCGAACCAGCCGAAGGGTACATAGAGCTCGGCGGTGTCGATCTCCCTCGACGGATTCGAGATCCCGGCCTGTGCGTAGAGCGCGCGGGCGCAGTCGCGGCCGGCCTGCGGCAGCACCTGGTTGCGGCCCGGAAAGAGGATCGGCTCGGTGCGCATCGTGGCGCCGTGGATCCAGGCCGCCGGCGAAGACGAGCGCTCGGCGACATCCTCGGAGACGAGCACCATGGCACCTGCGCCGTCTGACGAGGGGCAGGTCTCGAGGTATCGGATCGGGTCCCACAGCACCGGCGACGCCTTCACCATCTCGACGGTGATCTCGGGCATGTGCAGGTGGGCGTAGGGGTTCTTGAGCGCGTGGATGCGGTCCTTGTAGCCCACCTGCCAGCCGATGTGCTCGGGCGCCTGCGTCTGGTGGATATAGGCGCGCACGAGCGGGGCGAAGTAGCCTCCGGCGCCGGCGGCGGTCGGCGGCGAGAAGGGGTACTTGGGCGACAGCGCCCACATGGCGTTGCTCTCGGACTGCTTCTCGTACGCGAGCGTCAGCACGCGCTTGTGGATGCCCGAGCTCACCAGGTGCGAGGCGACGACGGCGGTCGAACCGCCGACCGAGCCGGCCGTGTGGACCCTGAAGATCGGCTTGCCCACGGCGCCGAGCGCGTCGGCGAGGTAGAGCTCGGGCGACATCACGCCCTCGAAGAAATCGGGCGCCTTGCCGATCACGACGGCGTCGATCTCCGAGAAGGCCATGCCGGCGTCCTCGAGCGCGCGGAGCGCGGCCTCACGCACGAGCCCTGCCATCGAGACATCGCCCCGCTTGGCGGCGTGCCTGGTCTGTCCCACGCCGATGACGGCACATCGCTGCTTCATCGGTCAGCCTCCAACACGGCGACGAGGTTGTGCTGCATGGCCGGACCCGACGCGGCGTGTGCCACGGCGCGGTCGGCGCTGCCGGAGTGGATGGCGCTGGCGGCGCGCACCAGGTTCATCAGGCCGGCCGACATCGGCGCAAAGGCCGCGCGGACCGAGCCACCGGCGTTGACCCGCGGCTCGGCACCACCGCGACCACGCAGGCCCGCGGCGGCGAGCTCGCGGCGGATCAGCACCTCGTGAGGGCCAAACATCGCCATCGTCTCGACCCGGTCGGTCTCGCCAGCACCGACGCCTGCCTGCTCGGCCGCACGGCGGAGCGACGGCGAGGCTGCCAGGTCGCGCATGCCGATATGGTGCGCGTCGGTGATGTGCGAAATCCCCGAGATCCATGCCGGGCGGCGGCAGACCGACCGGGCAAAGTCGCCGCGCGCGAGCACCAGCGCCGCGGCGCCATCGACCATGCGGGGCAGGTCAACCGACCGCAGCGGTGCGTGCGTGACGGGCGACGCCAGCGCGGCGCCGGCCGTCGGGGCCAGCCCTGCGGCGACGGCGGCCGCGGCAAAGTCGGCCTCGGTCGCGACGCCGGCGTCGAGCATCGCCCGGGCCTGCAGCGCGGAGACCTCTGCGTAGTCGATGCCCGAGGGTGCCAGGTAGTAGGGGTCGAGCTGTGTCGCGAAGACCGACATCGGGCGCTCCGCAGAGGTGCCCGACCCGAAGGTGTAGACCAGCGCGGCGTCGATGTCGCCGTGCTGCAGCCGCACCCAGGCCTCGTAGAGTGCCCAGGCGCCATCCATCTCGACGTGCGACTCCTCGATCGGCGGCCAGGCGCCGATGCCGTCCATCGCCATCAGCCACGAGAAGGGCCGGCCGACGAGCATGTCGTTCGAGCCCGAGCAGGTGAAGCCGATGCGCTTGCGGTCGATGCCGGCGTCGGTCGTCACCGCGCTCGAGATGCGCTGCACGGTCTCGATCTCGTCGAGGCGCGACGCCGCGGCGGGCGGCAGCTCGAAGCAGGTGACGATCGCGATGGGCTCAAGGCCCGGGGTGTTCGGTGCGCCCATGTCAGATGTACTCCCGGATCGCGTCGAACGGCACGTCGGGCTCGCCCGAGGGCTCGAAGTACTTGATGCTCTCGAGCGACAGCTCCATGTCGGCGTCGTCGACCCACACCGCCTTGACGCGCATGCCCATGCGGACGTCCTTGACCTCGCAGTTGCCGACCAGGTGAAAGAGTCCGATGTCGGCGCCGTCGAGCAACACCGAGGCGCAGGCGTAGGGCGGCTTGAGCCGCTGCCCCTCGAAGGGGATATTGACCACGCAGAAGGTGGTCACGGTGCCGTGCTGGCTCAGCTCGACCTCGCCACCCATGCGGGTGCCGCAGGTCGGGCAGGCGCCGCGCGGCGGCACATACACCTTGTGGCAGGTGTCGCAGCGGCGGCCGACGATGCGCCGCTCGGTGAGGCCGCGAAGGAATTTCGACAGGTCGGCACCGGCGCGCGCCGTGAAGGCGAGGCGCACGGGCGCGGCGGCCTGGGTGACGGGTTGGTGCGGGTCGCTCAAGGCCGGTCTCCGGCGTGAGGGTGGGCGGTACGGGGTGGAGCCAGGGGTCGGCGTCAGGCGGGCACGAAGCAGGCGATGTCGCGCACGGTGCCCGTGCGGGACTCCGCCCACCGCACCGTCACGCGCAGCCCCCTGGCCAGCAGCGCCTCGGGTGCGAGCACGGGCACCAGCGTCGCGGTGTCGGCGCCGTCGAGCTTGACGAGCGCCCAGGCGAAGGGCTCCG
>JBILLP010000182.1:0-6695 GCA_044376025.1 Bradymonadia bacterium | reverse complement strand
CGCTGCGTCCGCGGGCGCTGCGTCGTCCTCGCCGTCGTCGGTTGCCACGGCATCGAGGTCCGCGTCGTTGGGCGCGCCACGCTCTGGGCTGTCGACGCCGCGATCGCCGCCGCACGCGCCGCCAAGCGCCGCCAGCAGAACCAGCGGGAACCGGGTCTCGCACCTCGTCGTGGGTCCGTTCATCTCACCACCGTCAGCAGCGTCTCCGGCTCCTGCCGAAATGCCTCATGCGGCGGCCGCGGGTCAACGAACTTCAGGTCCGGTCCGGGCTCCTCCTGCACAATCTGCCCGCGCCGCCGCGAACGTTGCGGCGATTGACCGGTTGCACGTCTCCACGTAGTCAACCGCCCCTGTCCATCTCGTCATCCACCAGGCTTGTCCTCTCCACCCCGAGTTTGCCCCATGCCCCAGGGTTTTCTCCGCACCGCTGGAATCGGTCTCGTCACCGCGGTCGCCCTGATCACCTCATCCTGCGCCACCACGCCGTCCAAGCTCGAGAAGTGGGCCAACACGCAGGGGTCCGAAGACCTCTACAAGGACGTACTCATCAACCCCGAGTCTGACCTCGAGCTCCGGCAGACGGCGCTCTTCCTGCTCGTGCGACAGTGGGACTACTCCGCGCCCATGCTCCGAGGCGGTGGCCTCATCAAGGACATGCCCGAAGCCGTGCGGAACGAGACCGTCAAGGCGATCCTCCCCCGTGTGAAGTCAGAGCTCATGGGGCCCGAGGGTGCCGCCCGGATCAAGGCCCGTGACGCCCTCTGGTCGGTCCGCGCGGGCCTCACCGACGCCTCGACGATCGCAGAGATCGACGCCATCGTCTTCGACTGGGTCCAGAACTCCTGGAAGCCCTGCGCAGAGGTCGGGTCCGTGTCGTTCCGGGACATCCTCAACGGGCTCGGCCCCGAGAAGGTCACCCCGATCCTCGTCAACGTCGTCAAGGCCGGCAAGTTCGAGGACGTCGCCTGCATGCAGCAGCAGATCCGCAACACTTCGTGGCTGCCCAAGGCTGAGCCGCTCGCCGCGGCGCTGATCGGGTTCTGGGACGCGGGCAAGGTCTCCGCCGACCCCCAGCTGCGCTACTCCTTCCTCGAGGACCTCGTCAGCCTCACCGACGCGCCCTCGCTGCGCCCCTGGCTCTTCAAGAACTCGACCGACCCCGCGATCCCGGGCCAGGAGAAGAACCTCATGCTCGACGCGATCCAGAAGGGTCCCGCGTCGGCCACCGACATCGCCAACTACAAGCAGATGCTGACCTCGAACACGCTCTCGCGCTGGTCGGCGGTCGAGTCGCTGGTCAACATGAAGGGCTCCGAGGGCCTCGGGATCGCGCTCTCGAGCCTGCCTGCCGACGGCCTCTACGGCTACTGGAACGGCGGCCAGGCGCCCGACGGCTTCAAGAAGGTCGTCTCCGAGGCCGTCTGCAACATCACCAAGCTCACCGACCTCGGCGACAACGCCCGCATGACGTTCGAGCAGCACATCGGCTCGCCGATCCCCGCCGCGCGCGCCATCGCCATCCGCTGCCTCCAGAAGTTCGGCGACGCCACGAGCATCCCCAAGCTCGAGGCGCAGCGGGCCCAGCTCGGTCGGGCGCCCGTCGAGATCCCGGCATGGGGTGGCATGAGCTTCCAGGTCCTCATCGACGAGACCATCGCCGAGATCCGCAAGCCGAAGGCCCCCGCCGCGCCGGCCGCCGCTCCGAAGTAGCCAGGTGGCGGGTTGATCTCCGCGTGGGTCCTTGCGCTCCTTCGCTGGGGCGCAAAGGCTCCTCCGCCTCGACCGCTGCCGGCCGATGCGACCGACGAGGAGCTGATGGCGGCCTACCAGGGCGGAAACGCCGCTGCCTTCGCGCCGCTCTTCGACCGTCACGCCGCCGCGATCAAGCGCTTCTGCTTCAGGCAGACGCGCGACGCCGCCCGCGCGGACGAGCTTACCCAGGAGGTCTTCATGCGCGTCGTCCGCACGGCGCCCACCTGGGAGCCGACCGCGCGGGTGCGGACATGGATCTTCACCATCGCGCGGAACCTCTGCATCGATGAGGCGCGCCGCGGTCGCAAGCGGCAGACGGTCTCGCTCGACGAACCCCGCGGAGAGCAGGGCGATACGACGCTGGCCGACCAGCTCCGCGACCGCCGCGCCGTCTCGGCTGCTGGCGCGCCCGTCCGGAGCGAGTTCAGGCTCCAGCTCGCCCGCGGCCTCGAGCTGCTGCCCGCCGAGCAGCGCGAGGTCTTCGAGCTGCGCGCCTGGGCAGAGCTGCGCTTCCCCGAGATCGCCTCGCTGCTCGGCGTGTCCGAGAACACGATCAAGAGCAGGTTCCGGTATGCCGCCGCGGCGTTGCGGGCCTCGCTCCGCGACCTCGAGGGCTACTCGCTCGACGACGCCGACGCCGCCGATGTCGGGGGGCACGATGACTGAGCGCCCGCGCAAGACCGAAACGCGCCGGCCTGCGTTTGTGTTGGTGGCCGCATCGCGGCAGCCCCAGGTGCGCCCATGAACTGCCGACTCGTTCGCCCCCTGCTGCTCGAGTACGTCGCTGACGAACTTGATCCGCGCGAGCGCCAGCTCGTCGACGATGAGCTCGGGCGGTGCGCGGAGTGTCGCCGCGAGCTCGAGGTGGCGCGGCAGATCTGGGCTGCGCAGGCCGAGTCTGGCGAACCGGTGACCAAAGCGACCCGCGACCGGGTGCTCGCCTACGCGGCGGCACACGCGCCGCGCGCGACGCCTGCCACCGGCGCCAGTTCGCCTGGTGGCCGCCTTGCCTGGGCTTGGCTCGGTGGGGGGCTTGCCGCCGCGGCGCTCGCGCTCGTCGCCTCGATCCTGCTCATGACCGGCGGGCCGGTGCAGGAGTCCGCGACCGTGTCGGTCTCGTCGACCACCGGCGATGACCTTCGCGAGGCCGACAGCGCGAGTCGGGCCGTCGCCGTCGAGCCGGTCGATGCCGCCAAGCGCGAGCCTGCGCCCTCTGCTGCGGCGCCGGCGGCCGCGCCGGCGCAACGCGCCGCCGTCGAGCCCCAGGCACCCGATCCTGCGCCCGTCGCGGCCGCAGCGCCGTCGCGCCGCGCGCCCACCGAGGAGCGGCTGCGTGCGCCCGTGGCGCGAGGTCCGGTCGCGCAGGATCAGGGCTCTGCGGCACCGGTCGAGGCGTCGGCCAGGGCCCGGGCCGCCAGCAGCGCCTCGCCACTCGCGGGTGACGAGGTCTCGGGCGTGCAGGCCGGGAGAAGCGCTCCGGCCGGCGGCGCGGGCCTGTTTGGTTCCACCGAGGCCCCGGTCGAGGCATCCGCGACGGCTCGACCGGCAGCGCAGCGTCCGCTGCCTCCGTGGGTCCGTACCGTCGCATCGCGACTCCGCGGGAGCGAGGGCGAGGCACGCCAGCGGGAGACCTCGGTCGACAGCCTCGATGCGAGGCGAGAGGTGCCCGCGATGCCGGCTCCGGCACCGGCCGCGCCCCCTGCCTCGCTGCGCGGCGATGCTCCGCCGCCGGCGGCGGCGGCCCCGACCGCAGGCGTTGGAGCGGCGTCGCCAGGTCGGGCCCGCGAAGACGCCGCGGCCGAAGGGACTCGCAGCGCGGAGTCGGTCCGGGACCCCGGGTCGTCGGCGATCAGCTCGGCGGTCGAGGCCGCAGACGCCGGGGACTGGGCGCTCGCCGCCGCCCGGTTCGAGGCCGCGACGACGGTCTGCCGTGCGCCGGAGGCCTGTGGAGCCGCCCGGGTCGGGGCCGGTGTGGCCTGGCTCGCGCTCGGCGACGACGCCAGGGCCCGAGGCTGGCTCGAGCGTGCGGTCGCGGGCGGAGGCATCGCCGCCGGCATCGCGCGGGAGATCCTGGCCGGCATAGGCCCCCGGTGATCGGCCGGTGGCTCGCCTCCGCGGGGCTTGCGCTCTCTCTGTCGTGCGCGGAGCCGGCCCCCGACCGCGTCGTCGTGGCCCTCGACACCGCGCCGGTGAGCCTTGACCCCCGGTTCGCCTCGAGCGACAGCGACGGCAAGGTCTCTCGGCTGATCTTCGCCGGGCTCACGACGACCGACACCGATGACGGCGCGGTCGCGCTCGACCTTGCGGAGTCCTGGGAGCCCGAGGGCAGCGGCGTGCTGGTCCGGCTGCGGCGCGACCGGGCCTTTCATGACGGAACGCCCGTCACCGCCGCCGACGTCGCCTGGTCGCTGCGCTCGATCACGGACCCCGCCGTCGGCAGCCCCTACGCGTCGACCTTCAGGGGCATCGAGCCCGAGGTCGTCGACGACACGACGCTACGGATCCGCCTGTCGAGGCCTCATCCGTCGCTGGCGTTCGAGCTCGAGGTCGGCATCGTGCCGCAGCACGCGGTCGGCCCCAACCAGCGGTTCGACCCGGGCGAACCCTGGGTCGGCGCCGGCCCCTTTGCCTGGGTGCGGACCGAGGCCGACGGCACGGTCGTGCTGCGACCGCAGCCCTGGACCAAGGCCGGGCGTGCGGGGATGCGCGAGCTCGTCGTGCGGCCGATGCCCGACGAGAACGCCCGCCTCATGGCGCTTGCCAGCGGGCGCGTCGACCTCGTGCAGAACGCGATCTCGCCGCTGCTGCTGCCCGTCGCCGCCAGCTACCCTGACCTCAGGGTCGAGCAGTCCCGCTCCTTCAAGTACAGCTACCTGGCGTTCGAGACGTCCCGCCCTCCCTTCGACGATGTCCGGGTCCGGCGTGCCGTGGCGATGGCGATCGACCAGGCGCCGATCATCGCGACACGGTTTGCCGGGGCTGCCGTGCCCGCCCAGGGCATGATCGCCCCGTGGCACCCGATCTACGCAGAGGCCAAGCCGCCGCCAGGTCGCGACCTCGACGCGGCGCGACGACTGCTCGACGAGGCGGGCATCGCGCCCGCAGACCAGGAGGGCTGCCGGCTCCGCGTTGTCTACAAGACCTCGACCAACAAGTTCAGGCGCGGCATCGCCGGCATCATCGCAGGACAGCTCCGGGAGGCCGGCATCTGCGTCGAGGTCAGGAGCCTCGAGTGGGGAACGTTCTTCGACGACATCAAGTCGGGCAACTTCGAGCTCACGAGCCTCTCTTGGCCGTCGGTGCAGGACGACGCCCTGTTTCGATGGGTCTTCCACAGCGCGTCGATCCCCGATCCCTCGAACCGGTCGTCGGGGGCCAACCGCGGACGCTTCCGCTCCGCGAGGGTCGACGCCGCCATCGAGCGCGCGGAGTCGACCCGGGACCCCGCCGCGCGGCGTGCGGCCTTCGCCGAGGTGCAGGGGCTGCTGTCCGAGGAGCTCCCCTACGTGAGCCTCTGGTACGAGGACAACGTCGTCGTCGTCCGTCGCCAGTGGCAGGGGTTCGCGGCGGTCCCCAACGGCCGGCTTGTCCACCTGGCCGACATGGTCAGGGCACCCCGCCCCTGATCACCCGCCCGAGGCGAGCTCAGCGGCGATCTGCGCGCGAAGCTGGTCCTCGTCGGTCGTGCCCACATAGACCTTGGCGACCCGCCCGGCCCGGTTGACCAGCACCTTCATCGGGATGCGGCTGACCGAGTACTGGGCGCTGGCGGAGCCGTCATCGAGCAGCACGGGCAGCTGAGCGCCGGCCTGGGCCAGCACCTGGCGGATCTGCGACGCGCGCCCCGGCGCGTCGACATCGACGTTGACCGACAGCAGCTCGAACGACTCGCCGGCGAGCTCCGTCCGCAGCGCGGCGATCGACGGCAGCTCGCGCTTGCACGGGCCGCACCCGGTCGACCAGAAGTCGATCAGCGTCACCTTGCCCTGGCTCGACGCCAGCGACCGTGTCGCCGACGTATCGAGCACCGGGAGCGCGAACACCGGCGCCGCACGCCCGACCAGCGGGCTGATCGCCGCGTCGGAGTCATGGCGAACGGCGAAGAGGATGTTATACGACAGCAGTGCGGTGAGGATCGCGACCGTCAGCCACGGGACGCGTCTCCACCAGGGCTGCGAGGGCGCAGTTGCCGCGGGGGCAGAACGAGGATTCATGGCGGTTCGTTGTGCTCAGGTCGGCCCGAAGGCGAATCTACCCCAGACTCTAGGTCGCTGCATGACGCGCTTCAACCCGTGTGTGCTGCTCCTCGGCGTGGTGCTCGCGACGCCGCTGGGCTGCTCGTCGAAGTCGACGACCACCGAGGGCAGCGGCGAGGCGAGCGGGGAGGGCAGTGGCGCCGCACCCGTGCCCGTCGAGGTCGAGGCGGTCCGGCGCGCCGACATGGAGCGCACCATCTCTGCCACCACGACCCTGCGTGCGGCCCGCAGCACCGCCGTCTCTGCCCTCGCCGGAGGCCGGCTCGTCGAGCTGACGCCGCGGCTGGGCGACCGCGTGAGGGCGGGGCAGCGGATCGGGCGCATCGAGTCACCCGAACTCGGCCTCGCCGTCGCTGAGGCGGAGCGCACCCTCAGGGCGATCGAGGAGGAGCGGCTGCGCGCGTCCCCGCTGGTCGAGCGCGGCTACCTTCCCCGGCAGATCGTCGACGAGATTGCCGCGCGGCGCATCCCCGTCGAGGGCGCGCTCTCGCGCGCCCGCGCGGCCCTCGCCGAGGCCGAGCTCAAGGCTCCGTTCGATGGCGTCGTGACCCGGCGCGCGATGGAGCCGGGCGCGGCGGTGACGCCCGGTGCGGCGATCCTCGAGATCGCAGACGACGCCGGCCTCGAGGCCGCCTTCGCGGTCCCGGAGCGCTGGCTCGCAGAGCTCGCCGTCGGGACGCCTGCTCG
>JBILLP010000181.1:0-6743 GCA_044376025.1 Bradymonadia bacterium | reverse complement strand
ACCGTGTGCGGCGCAGCAGCCGGTGGCGTCGCGGCCGACGCTGGGATCGGCTCTCCCGAACCTTCGGGAGCACCGGCATGGCTGACCGCGGGGGCCAGCAGGGCAGCCGCCGTCAGCGGCACGAGGAGTCGAAGTCGCATGGGGCAGATCACTGCTGTCAAGGTGAGCGAAGGTGGATACCCCAACATTCTGGCCCGTGCCACCCTATTGTGATGACGCCCTGCGTCGTGGGCAGGTGACGACGAGACAGGCTTCAGCGCAGCTTCAGGCTTGCGTGCGGGTCGAAATGGGCTAGGCTTCGACCCCTTGGCGCCGGTCTCACCGGCTGCAATGCCCCCGCTCCCGTGGCCGCCATGTCGACGCCCGAAGAATCAGAGCACAAGCCCTTCCTCAACGACAACGCCCTGCTGTTTGCGGCGCTCTGGTTCGGGCTCCCGACCGTGCTCCTGATCGTTGGCGAGGTCCTCGGCTTCCCGGCGATCTTCAACCACTGGGTCAACCAGCTCATTGGCGGCTGAAGCTGCCCGCCCGGCGCTGACCGCCGCGGCCTGACGAGGATACCACGCCCATGGCGATGTTTGACGCGGTACGGAAGGGGTTCAAGAACGCCCTCAACGCCTTCGACGGCAAGCGTGAACTGACCGAGGAGAACATCGAGGAGGCGCTCAAGGCCATCCGCATGGCGCTCTTCGAGGCCGACGTGAACTATCGCGTCGTCAAGCGCTTCCTCGCCTCCGTCAAGGAGAAGGCCATCGGCGAAATCGTGCACGTCAAGGTCAAGGCCGCCGGCGAGACCCTGAAGGTCTCCCCGGGCGACGTCTTCATCAAGATCTGCCACGACGAGCTCGAGGCCCTGATGGGCCCCGTCGACACCGGCCTCACCTTCGTACAGGGCCGCATGGGCCCGACCGTCATCATGATGGTCGGACTCCAGGGTGCCGGCAAGACGACCACCACCGCCAAGCTGGCACGATTCCTCGAACGCCATAACGAGCGCAAGCCGCTCCTTGTCGCCGCAGACGTCTACCGCCCCGCCGCCGTCGAGCAGCTCCAGGTCCTCGGACAGCGCGCCGGCATCCCCGTTCACGCCGAGCCCGGCGGCAATCCTCCCGACATCGCGGAGCACGCCGTCCGCATCGCCCGCGAGACCGGGCGTGATACCGTCATCATCGATACCGCCGGCCGCCTCGCCGTCGACGACCTCCTCATGTCCGAACTCGAGGAGATCGTCCGCCGCGTCAGCCCCCACAACATCCTGCTCGTCGTCGACGCGATGATCGGCCAGGACGCCGTCAACACCGCCAAGGAGTTCAACGATCGCCTTGAGCTCGACGGCTTCATCATGACCAAGCTCGACGGCGATGCCCGCGGTGGCGCCGCCCTCTCGATCAAGGAGGTCACCGGCAAGCCGATCAAGTTCATCGGCCTCGGGGAGTCGATGGAGACCCTCCAGGAGTTCCAGCCCTCAGGCTTTGCCGACCGCATCCTCGGCATGGGCGACATCCGCTCGCTTGTCAGCCGCATCGAGAACGTCGTCAGCGAAGATGAGGCCAAGTCGCGTGAGAAGGATGCCGCGCGCATGCTCTCAGGCGAGTTCGACCTCTACGATTTCCTCGAGCAGATCCGCATGATCAAGCGCATGGGCTCGCTCAACGAGATCATCGAGATGATGCCCTTCGCCAACGCGCTCCCCGAGGGCTTCAAGGTCGATGACAACGAGCTCGTCCGCATCGAGGCCATGATCCAGTCGATGACGCCCGCGGAGCGAAAGAACCCCTACATCATCGCCCAGCAGGTCACCCGTCAGCGTCGCATCGCCCGCGGCTCAGGCCGCAAGCCCGATGAGGTTGTTGACCTCGTGCAGCGCTTCGACGTCATGAAGCGCATCATGGGTTCCTTGACCCAGAACACCGGCGGCTTCCTCAGCCAACTCCCGGGGTTCAAGCAGCTCAACCAGCTCCGCAAGGTCAAGAACCTCGACATGGGTGGCCTGTTCAACAACCTGCCCCCGAACATGCGCCCCCCCGGCGGCATGCCCGGCATGGGCGGCTTCCCCGGCATGCCCGGCATGGGCGGCTTCCCCGGCATGCCCGGCATGGGTGGCTTCCCCGGCATGCCCGGCATGGGCGGCGGCGTCCCCCAGCTCCCCAAGGGATTCAACCTCCCCGGAGGTCATCGCAAGCAGGGCGATGAGTCCACAAAGGCCAAGATCGACGAGGACAAGGAGCGGCGCAAGAGACAGGCCGCCCGCCTCAACCGAAAGAAGAACCGGTGACGGGCACCGGCGCCAATCCCCCGGGCGCCGAGCCCTCCTCCACGATCCGGTGCTCGATCGTCCCGGCTGATCCCGCGGCTGCCTTCTGCACCGTGTGCCACTTTGCCTTCGCGGGGCGCTTCCTCTCGGTGCGGCCCGATGGCCGCGCCATCTGCCATCGCTGCGCGCGCGACCAGGGCGGCGTGCTCCTGGCCGATACCACGAGGGTCCCCCGCGACCCGCTGCTGTCCCGCGGAATCATCCACGCCTTCGGGCAGGTCCTCTTTCAGCCGCAGGTCAGCCTCACGCAGCCCTATCGCGGCCCGGTGCTGCCAGCCGTCGCGCTCGGCTTCTTCGCGACGAATGTCGGCTACGCGATGATGGCGCTGTGGATTCAGATCCTCGCCTGGGACGACTGGATGGCGAGCGTTCGCACCGGCGTGGGGTCCGAAATCTCCCCCGATACCGCGCTCGCACTGCTCTGGCTCACGATGCCGCTGCTTGCGACCGTCCGCTTCATCGGCGGCCTGGCGCTCTTTCACCTCGGTGCCCGCCTGGCTGGTGCGCCTGAGGACTCCATCCGGACACACGCCCGCGTCTTCTCGCTTGTCTGCCTCTCCGCCTTTGCAGGCGTGATCCCCCACATCGGTTGGATGATTGCGCTCGTGGCGACCACCAGTTCGATCGCGGTCTTCCTTCGGGCATCGTATCAGTTCACGATGCTCCGAGCAGTCGCCGCCACGCTGCCCCTGACCCTCTTCGTGACCCTCGTCGGGCCACACGGGTGAGTCAGCGAACCCTGAACAGCACGGCGCTGAGATAGCGCCCCTCGGGCATTGCTGCGACCCACGGGTGATCCTCGGGGTGCCCTGCCGTGCCGACGACATCGAGCCTACGGCCGAGCCTCTGCGCCGCGTCGCCCCCGGCCTGGAGCAGTGCTGACTCGTCGAGTGCCGCGCTGCACGACGATACGAGCACCAGTCCGCCCGGTGCGGTCACGCGAAAGCTCTCCACGCAGAGCGCGACCTGCTTGCCAAAGGCCGCTTCGGCGCTGCGTCGATCCGGCGCCAGCTTGGGTGGGTCGAGCGACACGAGGTCAAACCGCTCTCCCCGGTCAAACGCAGAGCGCAGCCGGTTCTCGACTCGGTCCGCAACAAACCTGCACACCCCATCGAGTCCGTTCCGGGCGGCATTCGACGTCGCCGCCTCAATCGCCGGCTCCGACGAGTCGACCCCGAGCACAGAGGCAGCCCCTCCCCGGGCTGCCGCCATCGCGAACCCACCGGTGTAGCAGTAGGCGTCGAGCACTCGGGCGCCACGGGCAAGGCGGCTGAACCAGCGCCGATTCTCGCGCTGGTCGCAGTAGTGCCCCGTCTTCTGCCCCGAGGCCGCGCTCCAGCGATACTCGATGCCGAGCTCCCGGAGGATCACCTCGGGCGGCAGTTCCCCGGCATGCAGCCGGTCCTCAGGAACGTATCCCTCGAGCTGTGCGAAGGCGGAGTCGCTGCGGAACCAGATCCAGTCGCCACCCGCCTGCTCCCTCAGCGACTCGAGCACCACGGCGACCTGATCGGCCATCGCGACACTCGAAAGGTGCGCAACCCAGCCGCTGCCCATCCGGTCGACCGAAAGGCCCGGGAAGCCATCGGCGTCGGCGTGGATCGCCCGAAAGACGGTCGTGTCGCCCGAGGGGAGACCCGCGCGGTTGCGGAGATCGAGCGCCTCCCTGACGCGCCGGTGCCAGAACTCGGCCGCCGGCCGGCCCTGCTCTGCCGGTGGGGGCTCGGCGCCGACCCGGAGCAGACGCACCCGGATGGAGGATCTCGGGCTCCACAACCCGTGGTCGATCACCTGCCCCCGGTGGTCGACGACGCGCACGAGATCCCCGGCGCGGGGTTCACCATCCACCCGCGCGATCGCGCCGGAGAGCACCCAGGTGTGGCCGTACCAGAAGGGCCGTGCGCGTCGATCCGCGATGTGGACGGTGGGGATCATCGGGGAAACCTGCACGCAGGAAAGAAAAAAGGCGGAGCTCCGAGGAGACTCCGCCTTGTGAGGCGCCGACCGAGGGGGCGGCGCAGGCCGTTAGCGCTTGGAGTACTGGAAGCGACGACGGGCAGCCATGCGTCCGTACTTCTTTCGCTCCTTGGCGCGTGCATCGCGGGTCAGGCAACCGGCGTGCTTCAGCGTCGGCCTCAACTCGGCGTCGAACTCGAGGAGGGCGCGCGCGATGCCGTGGCGGATGGCGCCTGCCTGGCCGGACTTGCCGCCGCCGGCAACCTTGGCGAACACGTCGAACTGCGACAGCTTCTCAACGAGCTCGAGCGGCTGCTTGAGGAGCATGACCGAGGTCGGGCGTCCGAAGTAGTCATCGACCGGCTGGCGGTTGACGACGATCGTGCCCGAGCCGGGCTTGAGGGTCACTCGGGCTGAGGCGGTCTTGCGGCGGCCGACGGCACGCCAGGAGGCAACTGCTGCCATGATAGAAACCTTGCGTTACGATTTCGAGGTTAGGCTGAGAGCGAGAGCGACTTCGGGGACTGGGCCGCGTGCGGGTGCTCCGGGCCTGAGTAGACCTTGAGCTTGCCGAGCATCGAACGCCCGAGGGGGTTCTTCGGCAGCATCCCCTGCACCGCAGCCTGGAAGATCCGCTCCGGGTGCTTGGCGAGGACCTCGGCGGCCGTCGCCTCCTTGAGACCGCCCGGGTACAGCGAGTGGTGACGGTACTTCTTCTGCTTGAGCTTCGAGCCCGTGAACACCACCTTCTCGGCGTTGATCGCGACCACGAAATCGCCGGTGTCGGCGTGCGGCGTGAACGACGGCTTGTTCTTGCCGCGCAGGATCGACGCCACCTGGGCCGCCGCTCGCCCGACTGTCGCGCCGGCGAGGTCGATCACGTACCACTCGCGCTGAGCCGTCTCTCGATTGATGCTGACCGTTCTCATGGATCGCTCGTACCGCTGTTCGGTCGAAGAAGCCAAGCCTCCCTCTGATGCGAAGGTGGGCTCTGGCTGAAAGGCCGGCAAACCTAGGCGACCTGCCGTTTCGGTGTCAAGTGTGATTCTCGCCGCGCGCTCGCCTTCATGGCGCCTCCACCGTCCCCGGCGCATCCACGCCGGCCTCGGTGCCGTGCCGGCTCAACCACGCCCGCGCCTCGCGACCCCAGCGGCTCTCCCCGTGCTCATCCGCGAGCCGGCGAAGGACCTCCACCGCTGACTCCCCGTCCCCGAGCTTGAGGTACGACGACGCCAGCAGGTATGCCGCCTTCGGGGCCCGCGTAGCCTCCGGGTAGTCCCGCAGCAGGCCCACAAGCCGCCGCGCCGCCGCACGCGGGTTCTCCCGTCCAGCATAGAACTCCGCGACGAACAGCTCGTGATCCGCCAGCCGATCCCGCGCCACCGTCAGCATCTGCTGAGCCTCCGTCGCGACGCTCGAGTCCGGGCGGCTCTCCACGAACCGACGCAGCAGCCGGTACACCTCGAGTGCACTCGCCAGCTCCCGCTCGTGGGCCGGTGGCATGATCCACCACTCGCCGGGCATCTGCTCGAACACGCAACGCGCCGCCTTCAGCTCAGCCTCCTCGGCACGCGCGTGCGTCGGACGCTTCTGCACGAAGCGACGGTAGGCGTCGGCTGCCAGCACGTAGCTGCCCTCCTCGTAGTACACGTCGGCGAGCCGAAGCTCCGACAACGCCGCGTACTCCGACATCGGGTAGTTGTCGGCGACCTTGCCGAAGCCCTCCCGTGCCGCCTCGTACTCGCCCCGATCAAGCGCCCGCTCCGCCTCCTCGAAGCCCGCCTGCGCCTCCTCGGCGTACCCGGTCGGCTTGACCTTCGCCGCGCCACAACCAGACGCCAGCGAAGCCCCGACCGCGAGCGCCGCGAGCAGGCTCCATCCCTTGCGGGGCAGCCTCACGGCGACTCCCCGACCCGAGCACGGAGCACCGCGCCGTTGCGCGACGCCAGGTCGCCCACCGTCTCGACCAGCGCATCGATGTCGAACGGCTTGTCGAGGTGCGCGTCCGCTCCATACAGCGGGCTCTGCATATCGTTCAGCCGCTCCCCGATCGACGTCAGCATCAGCACCCTCACCGTTGACAGCGTCGCATTCGACTTGATGTAGCGACAGACCTCCCAACCGCTGAGCTCAGGCATCCGCACGTCGAGCACGGCCACGTCAGGCTGCTCCACGAGAGCCATCTCGATCGCCTCCGCGCCGTCTCGCGCCTCGACCACGCGGCAGTCGAAGCCCTCGAGCACATCAAGCAGCAACCCCCGATCCCCCTGGGAGTCATCGGCGATCAGGATCGTCGGAATCCGGACACTCATCTTCGCACACCTTCGCTGCGGCGACCCTCGCCATAACGGCTACCTGCCTCCGACACCGCGGAGTGTCAACGTACGAATCCTCGACCGCCTACCGGAACCTCACCGCCGGGCGTCCGAGCAGCATCGAGACCTCGCTGACGAGTGCGTCGCTGCAGGCCACC
>JBILLP010000605.1:0-6759 GCA_044376025.1 Bradymonadia bacterium | reverse complement strand
CAACGCGCCCCGCCGCTGATTCCAAGGGCAGCCACCATGAAGCTTCCAGTCTACGATCTGTTGAACCAGAGGGTCGGCGAGGTTGAGGTCTCTGACGAGAACTTCGCCGTCGAGGTTCGCCCCCATCTTCACCATGAGGCCGTGCGCCACTACCTGGCGCGGCAGCGCTCGGGGACGCACGCCACGCTGAACCGGCGCATCGTGTCGGGCTCCACCCGCAAGCTGTACAAGCAGAAGGGCGTGGGTCGTGCCCGTCACGGCTCGGTCAAGGCCAACAATTTCGTGGGTGGCGGCATCGTGTTCGGGCCCATGCCGCGCGACTACAGCTACAAGCTGTCCAAGAAGTTCCGCCGCGCAGCGCTGCGGTCGGCGCTGTCGGAGAAGGTTGCCTCAGGCGCGCTGAAGGTTGTCTCGGGCTTCGACTTCGAGGCTCCCAAGACCAAGCGCGCCGCCGGCGCCCTTCGCTCGCTCGAGGCCGTGTCGGCGCTGGTGGTCGACAACGACAAGAAGACCACGGAACTCTCGTTCCGGAACCTCGAGAAGGCGGGCTACAGCTCCGCCGCCGCGGTGTCCGTGTACGCCGTCCTCCGCTACCCCAACATCGTCATCACGGTCGATGCGCTCAAGGCGCTCGACGGAGCGTTGAACGCATGAGCAGCCTCTTTCACATCATCAAGCGTCCTGTGTTGACCGAGAAGAGCTCGGCTGTCTCGGAGACGAAGGCAGTCTTCAAGGTCGCGGTCGACGCCACGAAGCCTGAGATCCGCCAAGCTGTCGAGAAGCTCTTCGGAGTCAAGGTCAAGGCGGTCAATACGACGGTCATGCCGGGGAAGCCCAAGCGCTTCGGCCGCAACACGGGTCGCCGCAGCGCCTGGAAGAAGGCCGTCGTCACGATGGCGGACGGGCAGCAGATCGAGATCAAGCCCGAGGACACCGCGGTCGAGGCCGGCGGCGTCTCTGAATAACCCAAGCACCTAACTGAGGATCCCGACATGGCTCTCAAGCCCAATCGCCCCACGTCGCCGGGTCGACGGACCCGCGTCGCCTCCGACTTCGCCGAAGTCACGGAGTCGAAGCCCGTCCGTGCCCTGCTCGAAACCATCCCGAGCTCTGGCGGCCGAAACAACCACGGTCACATCACCACGAGGCATCGGGGCGGTGGACACAAGCGGCGCTACCGCGTCCTTGATTTCAAGCGGGACAAGGTCGGCGTGCCCGGCAAGGTCGAGACCATCGAGTATGATCCGTACCGCACGGCGAGGATCGCACGTGTCGTCTATGCCGATGGCGAGAGGCGCTACATTCTCGCCCCGATCGGCATCGCGGTGGGTTCGCAGATCCTCTCGTCTGCGCACGCGGACATCAAGCCGGGCAACTGCCTCAAGCTGAAGTACATCCCGCTCGGCACAAACCTCCACAACCTGGAACTGCGCCCTGGCAAGGGTGGTCAGCTGGTGCGCAGCGCCGGCGTGGGCGCCCAGCTGATGGCGAAGGAGGGCAAGTATGCCACGGTTCGCCTGCCCAGCGGCGAGTTCCGCAAGATCCTCGCGGAGTGCCGGGCGACCATCGGCCAGGTCGGCAACACCGACCACTTCAACACCTCCAAGGGCAAGGCGGGTCGCTCCCGGTGGCAGGGCATCCGCCCGACCGTCCGCGGTGTGGCCATGAACCCTGTCGATCACCCGATGGGTGGCGGTGAAGGTCGTACCTCGGGCGGGCGTCATCCCGTGACCCCGTGGGGCAAGCCAACCAAGGGCAAGAAGACCCGTCACAACAAGCGGACGGACAAGTTCATCGTCAAGCGACGCAGCACCTAACAGACTGAGGACAACGTGGCTCGTTCAATCAAGAAAGGTCCGTTCATCGACGACCATCTTTGGAAGAAGGTGGTCGAGGCGCGTGACACCAACAACAAGAAGGTCATCAAGACGTGGTCACGTCGCTCGATGATCCTGCCTGAGTTCGTCGGCCTCACGTTCGCGGTTCACAATGGGCGCAAGTTCGTCCCGGTGTTCTGCACAGACAACATGGTGGGTCACAAGCTTGGCGAGTTTGCCCCGACCCGGACGTATTTCGGGCACGGGGTCGACAAGAAGGCGAAGAAGCGCTGAGGAGCGTCATGAACGTCAAGAACGAATTTGGGAACAAGGCGAACATCGTTCGTCTGAACAACATCCGGATCGCCCCGCGAAAGCTGAGGCTCCTCATCGATCTGATTCGCAACAAGTCGGTGGGCGAGGCTCTGCAGGAGCTCCGCTTCTCGGACAAGGCGGCCGCGCGCGACGTCGCGAAGCTGCTCGAGTCAGGCCTGGCGAACATCCGCGACAGCGTCCCGGGCTGGGATCCTGATGCGCTGTTCGTGGCTTCAGCCTGCGTGGACGAGGGACCGACGCTCAAGCGGTTCGCCCCTCGCGCGCAAGGCCGCGCGTCCAGCATCATGAAGCGCACCTCGCGCGTCACGATCGAGCTTCGTCCAGAGTAACTTCGATTCTGCCGGGCGAACTCGGCTGGAGGCAAAGATGGGTCAGAAAGTCCACCCGATTGGGCTCAGAGTTGGAATCATCGAGGACTGGCGGAGCAAGTGGTTCGGCCAGAAGAACTACGCGAAGTGGCTTCATGAGGATCTGAAGATCCGCGCGTACGTGAAGGCGAAGCTGGCCGCGACGGGAATCTCCCGTGTCGAGATCGAGCGCGCCGCCGAGAAGGTGAAGGTCAGCGTGCACACGGCGAAGCCGGGCATCATCATCGGCAAGAAGGGAGCCGGCGTTGATGATCTGCGAAAGGACCTGCAGCGGCTGACGCACTCCCAGGTGCTGCTGAACATCGTTGAGGTCCGAAAGGCCGAGCTCGATGCGCAGCTCGTCGCAGAGGGCATCGCCCAGCAGCTCGAGCGCCGGGTCTCGTTCCGCCGCGCGATGAAGAAGGCCGTCACGACGACGATGCGCTTTGGCGCGAAGGGGATCCGCGTGAACTGCGCCGGTCGCCTCGGCGGTGCCGAGATGTCGCGTCGCGAGTGGTACCTCGAGGGTCGTGTGCCGCTGCACACACTGCGGGCGAACATCGACTACGGGTTCGCCGAGGCGAAGACGACCTATGGCATCATCGGTGTCAAGGTATGGATTTGCAAGGGCGAAGTGCTCGACAAGCGCAACAAGGTAAGCTAGAGTCCCCGCCCTCGCTGATCACAGTGGAGATCGAGCCATGTTGAGTCCAAAGCGGACCAAGTTCCGCAAGATGCACAAAGGCCGGCTGAACGGCACTGCCTCGCGCGGCACGACGCTGGCGTTTGGCGACTACGCGATCATCTCGCTCGAGGCAGGTTGGCTGACCGCTCGGCAGCTTGAGGCGGCGCGTATTGCGACCAGCCGCTACGTCAAGCGCCAGGGCAAGCTCTACCTCCGCGTGTTCCCGGACAAGCCCATCACGAAGAAGCCGGCTGAGACCCGAATGGGTACCGGCAAGGGTAACCCGGAGTACTGGGTTGCGGTCGTTCACCCGGGTCGGATCCTGTATGAGATCGAGGGTGTCGACCTCGAGACCGCCAAGGAGGCCTTCCGTCTCGCTGGGCACAAGCTGCCCCTGAAGACGAAGTTCGTGCACCGAGGAGAGTTGGTATGAAGGCATCGGAGCTCAGGGAAAAGTCGACGAGCGAGCTGCGCGCCCTGGCGCAGGAGCTGCGCGGGAAGCTCTTCCACGGCCGGATGTTGCTCTACACCGGTCAGCTGCAGAAGGCCTCCGTGCTCCGCGAGAATCGTCGCGAGATCGCACGAATCGAAACGCTGCTTCGCGAACGCGAAGTCTAGCTCGAAGGATTGGGAGTCATCGCCATGGAAGGCAAGCCGCACAGAAAGCGCCGCGTGGGCGTGATTGTCAGCGACAAGATGGACAAGACCGTCGTCGTCGCGATCAGCAAGCTCATCAAGCACGCCCGGTATCACAAGTTCGTGCGTCGTCGCGTGAAGTACAAGGCGCACGACGAGCAGAACCACTTCAGGACGGGAGACACGGTCGAGATCGAGGAGACGCGCCCGTTGAGCCGTGAGAAGCGGTGGCGCGTGATCCGTCTCGTCGAGCGTCCCCCTGAGGCGTAGTCCAAGTTGGACGTGGAGGTTGAGTCATGATTCAGATGCAATCCAACTTGGAAGTCGCCGATAACTCCGGTGCGAAGCGCGTCGAGTGCATCAAGGTCCTTGGTGGTTCGAAGCGCAAGTACGCCGGGATTGGCGATGTGATCGTGGTGTCCGTGAAGGAGGCAATCCCGAGCGGCAAGGTCAAGAAGGGCGAGGTTTGCCAGGCCGTCATCGTCCGAACGAAGAAGGCGGTCGCCCGTGAGGATGGCTCCTACATTCGGTTCGACGAGAATGCTGCGGTCCTGCTGAACAAGCAGGGGCAGCCGATTGGCAACCGCGTCTTTGGTCCGGTGGCTCGTGAGCTGCGTGCGAAGTCGTTCATGAAGATCGTCTCGCTCGCGCCTGAAGTTCTGTGAGGCAGTCATGCATGTGAAGACTGGAGACCTGGTCAAGGTGATCAGCGGTCGAGACAAGAACCTCGGGCCAGCGCGCGTTCTCGCGGTGAACCCGGGTGCCGGTACGGTGGTCGTCGAGGGGCGCAACCTGCGGAAGCGGCACCTGCGCGGCAACGAGACGCTTGGCACGCAGAGCCGGATCCTCGAGGTCGAGAGGCCTTTCCCAGCTTGCAAGGTCGCGCTCTACTCGGAGAAGGCTGCGAAGCCGGTCCGCACGAGCAAGCGCTGGCTGGGAGCGAATGCTGCGGTGTTCGAGACCGAGGAGGCTGCAGTGGCGTCGTATGGAGCCGGTGGCGGTGTCGCCAAGAAGGTTCGCTACTGCGCGAAGACGCAAGAGATCTTCGAGTAACAGGGTCCGGACGTCTGGACCCGTGCGGTTTGGAAATCCGCAGAACCGGGAGTTGTGTCGCGATGGCAAGATTGCAGGACAAGTACAAGGCGGACGTGTTCCCCGCGCTCCGCGAGGAGTTCGGGTACAGGAACATCCACCAGGTCCCGAAGCTGGTGAAGATCACGATCAACATGGGGTTGGGCGAGGCCGTCCAGAACCAGAAGGTGATCGAGGTCGCGGCCGGCGAGCTCGGCGCAATCACGGGCCAGAAGCCTGTTGTGACGCGCGCCAAGAAGAGCATTGCGACGTTCAAGCTCCGCGTGGGCATGCCGATCGGCTGCATGGTAACGTTGCGCCGGGACCGGATGTGGGAGTTCGCTGACAGGCTCTTCAACCTGGCCCTCCCGGCAGTTCGTGACTTCCGCGGCGTGTCGACGAAGGCGTTCGATGGGCGTGGCAACTACACCCTGGGTATCCGCGAGCAGATCATCTTCCCGGAGATCGACTACGACAAGGTCGACAAGGTCCGCGGTATGAACATCACTTTTACGACGACGGCCACGACGGATGATGAGGCGCGTTCGCTGCTTCGTCGACTGGGCATGCCGTTCCGGCAGCAGTAAGGATTGAGCGATGGCCCGTCTGTCCATGATGGTGAAGGCGAATCGGGAGCCGAAGTTCGGCGTTCGCAAGGTGAGGCGCTGCCAGAAGTGCGGCCGAGCGCACGCTGTGTATCGTAAGTTCCAGCTCTGCCGCATCTGCCTGCGCGAGCTTGCGCACAAGGGCGAGCTGCCGGGCGTGGTGAAGTCGAGCTGGTAGTCAGGGTTTCGAATATCGCGCCGTTGATGGCGGACTGATTCAAGCAGGAGTTGAACATGGTGACTGATCCGGTCGGGGATCTGCTGACGCGGCTTCGCAATGCGGGGATGGCAAGGCACTTCGAGCTCGCAATGCCCTCATCGAGGTTGCGCCAGGAAGTGGTGCGCGTCCTCAAGGAGGAGGGTTTCATCGAGGACTACGCCGTGGCTCCTGGCCTCGGTGGCGGTACGCTGCACGTGCAGCTTCGCTACGTCGGTGGCCGTAGCGTGATGCACGGGCTGCGGCGTGAGTCGAAGCCTGGGCAGCGCGTCTACATCCGCTGTGGGGACATCCCGCAGGTTCGCAATGGATTCGGTATCGCGGTGCTCACCACCTCTCAGGGAGTGATGACCGGCAAGGAAGCGAAGAAGCGCGGCCTTGGCGGTGAACTCCTCTGCACCATCTGGTAAATCGGATACCGAAGGAGTTCACATGTCGCGCATTGGAAAGAAGCCCATCGCGGTCCCTGACAAGGTCTCGGTCACCGTCGAAGGCACAAAGGTCCGGGTGAAGGGCCCGAAGGGTTCGCTGGAGCAGTCGCTCCCGCTGGGCGTCAAGTGTGGCGTCAGTGGCGCACAGGTGCTCGTGGAGCGTGACGGCGACAGCCGCGACGCTCGCGCCGCGCATGGGCTCGCCCGCACACTCGTGGCCAACATGGTCACCGGTGTCTCGGCTGGGTTCACGCGCAACCTTGCGATCACGGGCGTCGGTTACCGTGCGGAGCTGAGGGGGACCCAGTACCTGCTGCTCCACCTGGGTTACTCACATCCGATCCTGTTCGAGCTTCCTGCAGGCGTGAGTGCCGTCGTCGCTGCGAAGGAGGGTACGATCGCGCTCAGTGGGGCCGACAAGCAGGTGCTTGGGGCTACCGCGGCTGAGATTCGTGCCCTCCGTGCGCCGGAGCCCTACAAGGGCAAGGGTGTGCGTTACGCCGATGAGACGATTCGGCGCAAGGAAGGCAAGTCGGGCGGAAAGGGCAAGGGCAAGAAGTAAGGGGCGAGACCAGTCATGGGCAAGCATACATCCGAGAAGTTGCTCGCGCGCA
>JBILLP010000180.1:0-6781 GCA_044376025.1 Bradymonadia bacterium | reverse complement strand
CGACCGGGCTCGCGGCGACCGGTGTGCACGCCGCGGGCATCGCCGATCTCGACCTCACGATCGGCGGCAGCTCTGACGCCCCCGACCTCGGGGGCTCCGCGATCATCTCGCAGTTCGCCGTCGCGCCCGTTGCGCCCCAGAACCTCAATGTGACCTTCGACACGCGCGACGGCGTGCTCGAGGGCTGGGGCGAGTATGGCGGCATGCTCGAGCTCGCCGGGGCGTGGCGCTGGGCCAGCCAGACGCTCCGGATTGAGGCCACTGCGGACCGGCTCGACCCTCGCCTGCTCGCACCGGCGCTCCGGAGCACGCTCGACGGTGCCGTGGTGTCGGGCACCTTCGTCTTCGATACCGACGAGTCCGCCGGCAGCCAGAAGCTCGCCGTGCTCAACCTGAGCGAGGCGTCGATCACCGCGCTCGGACACCAGGTGCGCAACCGATCGCCGCTCGAGGTGGCGTGGTCGCGCCCGAAGCGCGCCGACGGCAGCCGCGACGATGTCGTGACGCTCAACGGGAGCGTTGGCGCGGCAGAAGACGTCGTCACGGTCGATGCGAGCCTGCTCAACTGGCGGGACCTCGACGCCCACGCCTTCGGCGCCCTCGACCTGTCACTGCTGAGGCTGCTGCCGACGCTGGTGTCCGACGCCGAGGGCGTTGCGGAGCTGAGCAAGCTCCGGGTGCATGGGCCGCTGCGGGCGCTGCACTACGACGGAGATGTCCGGATCAGGCGCGGGCGCATCGTGCCGGCGTCGATCGATGCCGTGGTCGAGCTTGAAGGCGGGCTCGTGCGGCTGGTGGACGGGCGGCTCCAGCTGCCCGCTTCAGACCCGGTGCGCGGTCGGGTCTGGGGAGGCGACGTCGAGCTGTCAGGAACCTACGACCTTGTCGGGCCCGAGCCCGGCAGGCTCGATCTGGCCGCAGCCTTCAGGGATGTCTCGTACCGGGTGCCCGGACAGATGGCCCTGACACTCAGCGGCGAGGTCGAGGTTCGGGCCGCCAACGCCATCGAGCAGCTCGGCTGGTCGGTCTCAGGCGACATCGAGCTGATCGAGGGCCGCTACTTCAAGGACTTTGCGATTGTGGAGCAGGGTGTCGGGCTTGGCGCATCGGGCAGAGTCGTCGGCGCGCTCGAGCTGCCGCTGTGGCGCCGCAACCCGCTGGTCGGCGGCATCGAGGCGGACCTCCGCATCAGGGGTCGCGACCGGCTGCGGGTAGAGAGCAACCTCGCCAGCGCGGTGATGCGGATTGAGCTGAAGACCGACCTCACGGTGCGGGGCCGACTGCGCGACATGGTGGTCGAGGGCCAGATGAAGGCCCTCGAGGGCAGCAGGGTCAACTACCGGGGCCGCGAGTTCTCGGTCGAGTCGGCGACCCTCGACTTCGACGGGCGCCTGGACGCGGTCGGCCTGCCCTCCCCGCTGCTCGACGCCTCGCTCGTTGCCACCGTCAAGCCCTGCGGCTCCGCGGCGCGGACGCTGCTCGCGGAGACGACGGGCGGGTTCGAGAGCGTCAACTCGATCTCGACCGTGACGATCACCGCCAAGCTCGAGGGGCGGGCGCCCGCTGCGGTCACCTACGAGCTCTCGTCGACGCCCTCGTATGACCAGCGCGACCAGCTCTCGCTGCTCCTGACGGGCTGCACGGTCGACGAGCTCACAGCCTCGAGCGCCGGCGCCCCCACGCTCGATGTCGTCTTCAGGCCGGTACTCGACCTGGTCGAGCGCAACGTCGAGGAGCGCCTCGACTTTGACGCGGTCAACCTGATCCCGACCGAGACCGGCAGCGCGGAGATCACGATCCAGGATCAGCCGACCGAGCGGCTGGTCTGGTCGCTCTCTGCGTCGCTCGGCGGCTCGAGCGCCAACACGCAGTCGGCGCAGGGCGTCTTCAGGCTGTTCGACTGGCTGAGCATCGACCTCAAGGAGCAGACGGACGGAGGCGGACTGAGCCTCGAGGCGGGCCTCCGCGTGCGCGCGGGTGCCAAGTGAGCCTGCGGGTGCTCCTGCTCTGGCTGGTCGCCTGCGCGGCCGCGTGGCCGGCCCCTGCGGCGGCCCAGACGCTGCCGGTGCTTGGCGTCACCGTGACGTGCGACCTCGACGGGTGCGGGTCCGAGGCCTACCGGCAGGAGCTCGCGCGGCTCGTTCCGCTGCGCCCCGGAGATGCGTTCGACCCCGACGCGCTCGACCGTGGGCGCGCGCTGCTCGAGAGCACGGGGCTGTTCTCGCGGGTCGAGCTTGAGCGCGCGGTCGATGATCGAGGGGTCGAGGTGCGCGTCACGCTCACCCGCGCGGTGCGGATCGCTGAGGTCAGCATCTCGCCTGGGGGAGCGCTGACGAGCGAGATCCGGCGACGCGTCTTTCTGCGCTCGGGCGAGGTCTGGCGTGATGACCCGGTCGTGATCGAGCGGCAGAGCGCTGCGATCCGCGAGTACTTCGAGACAGCCGGCTACTTCGGGAGCCGGGTCACGATCACGGCGACACCCCGCGGCCCCCGGCTGGTGGACGTCACAATCGACGTCGACCGGGGACAGCCCCTGACCGTGCGCCGCATCCTCGTCCGCGGCAACACGACCCTGGCCTATGCCGACATCCGCGACCTTGTCCTCAACGAGATGTCCCTGACGCGGCAGTTCACCAGCGCCCGGCTCCGCCGCGCAACGGAGGCGATCCTCGGGAAGTACCGGGAGCTCGGTCGCTACGAGGCACGGGTCACCCGTGACGACGTGCACCGGGACGCCCGCGCCGGCACCGTGGACCTCTATATCGAGCTGCGTGAGGGGCCACGGTGGCAGGTCGAGTTCGTCGGGTCCCGGCAATTCGACGACGCGGAGCTGACGGCTGCCGCACAGCTCGGCCAGAACGGGTACATCGACGACGGCTCGCTCCGGCAGTCGAGCGCCGCGATCGCCGATGCCTACGAGTCGATCGGGCACTTCTTTGCGCGGGTTCGGGCCACCGAGACCGAGGACCCGACCGGGGAGCGGCTCCTTCGCTTCGAGATCAACGAGGGGCCGCAGCTCCCGATCCGGAGCGTGCGCATCGACGGGATGCCGCCGGAGCTGCTGCCCGACACCCTCGCAAGCCTCGAGACGCAGCCGCTCTCGGCGTTCCGGAGCGGCGGCTTCCTGATCCGCCGATCGGTGCAGTCCGACCTCGGCCGCATCCGGGATGCGCTCGAGTCGTCGGGACGCTTGTCGGGTCGCATGGTCGGGCTGTCGGTGACGGCGAGCCTCGACCCGGCCGGCCTCGACGTCGTCTTCGAGGTGGCGGCCGGAGCACAGACCACCGTCTCTGGCGTCCGGGTCGTCACCGACGGGCAGCCATCGAGGCCACCCACCGGGCTGACGCTCCGAAGGGGCGAACCCCTCGACCCGGGCCGTTTGCGCGATGACCATGCGCGACTGCTCGCGACCTGGTTCGACCGGGGCTTCTCGCGGGCGACCGTCGTCAGCTCCTGCGTGGCAGGCGACGGCAGCGAGTCGGAGTGCGGGCGTTCGGGGATCCCCCCGGACTGCGAACGCCCCCTCGCGTGGGATGACCCGTCGGTCTGCGACACCATCGAGGCGGCCGGGCAGACTCGGGTGCTCTGCCGACTGGCCTCTGCGGAGCCTCGCTGTGCGGTACCGACCGACACGCCGGCGGTCGAGGTCCGACACCGCATCGTGACCGGGCCGCGCTCGGTGTTTGGCGATGTGTTCCTTGCCGGCCACTTCAGGACCCGCAACGCCGCGCTCCGCGATGAGGTCCCGTTCAGGCCGGGCGAGGCGTTCCAGCTCCAGCGGCTGCTCCGCACGCAGGCCGACCTGCGTGCGCTGGGGCTCTTCGAGTCGGTCCGTGCGCGCACCGTCGACGCCCTCGCGGCCGATGGCACACCGGCACAGTCCGTCGTGTTCGAGTTCGAGGAGATCGAGCCCTGGACGCTCGATCACTCTGTCGGCATGGAGCTCCAGCTCGGCGGTGCAGGCCGTGAGCTCGTGATCGTCTCGAACGAGCCGGTGTTCAGGCACCGGAACTTCCTTGGCCGACTCGAGGAGCTCCGGCTCGACGGGAACTTCGACTTCGACCTGCAGCAGTCGGAGCAGGTCGGCGCCGGAGAGCTTCGCGCCGGTGGCTCCGTGTCGTACTTCGACCCGCGGTTCCGCTTCGGGGGCCTCACGCGCGACCCCGCAGAGGGCCTGGTCGAGGCGCACATCCAGCGCGACCGGCTCACCCCCGCCCCAGCGCCCCAGATCGACGAGATCGGCACGTCAGCGAGGTTCCGCGATGAGTCGAGGCGGGTCCGCGGTCTCTACCTCGAACTGGAGCTGTCGTTCAGGGTCACCACGTCACGCGATCCGGGGGTGGCATCTACGATCTCGAGCGAGCGCGCCGCCATCCTCTCCGCGACGCCCAAGGTGACCTTCGACCGGCGGAATCACCCGCTGCGACCGTCGGACGGCTTCTTGACGGAGTTCTCGATCGAGCTCGCCGACGACTTCCTGGGCCTGTCCGACGCGCGGGCCTTCACCAAGCTCGATGCCAGGGGAATCAGGTACTGGAGCCTCACACCGGACCTCGTACTCGCGACGCAGATTCGCCTGGGCTACGCCACCGGTGGCCTGCTCTCGGGCTTCGCGACCGACCGGCTCCTGGCGCTGCCGGTCTCGGAGCGGTTCTTGCTCGGCGGCAGCACCACGCTGCGGGGCTTCGCCGATGGCGGGGTCCGCGCGGCTGGAACCAGCGAGTCAGGTGGGGATGTCATCGCGCTTGCGAACGCGGAGCTGCGCTACCCGCTGATCGGATCGATCGGGCTCGAGGGTGCCGCCTTCTTCGATGTCGGCGAGATTGCCACCGGGGTCGACACCCTAGCTGTCGGCGAGCTGCGCAGCTCAGCCGGGCTCGGGCTGCGGCTGGTGGTCGCCAAGTTGATCCCCATCACGCTCGACTACGGGGCAAACCTAGAGCGCCGGTTCGGGGAGCCGTTCGGCCGGCTCCACCTGAACGTCGGGTACACGTTCTGACTAGCGCCGGCGCTTGACCGGTTCGGTCGGCCCCACAGCCCGCGCGAAGTCGAAGGCATCGCCGAGCGCCTCACGTTCGCGCCCTGCCCGCGCCGTTGCCGGTAGAGGGTCCCCTGCGACCCTCGCATTGTCGAGCGCGAAGCCCTCGCCAAGGTACTTTCGGGCGCCGACGGGCGCGACGTCATCGAACGCGCGGCGCATGGCCTCCTCCGGCGAGATCTCGGGGGCGTCGGGAGGGGGTGCGGGGGGTGCGGGTCGCGCCTTCGGCGCGGCGAGGTTCGCCGACGGCATCGACCGACGATAGCGGTCAAGCTCGCCGGTGCGGGCACTGGCGAGCTGCGCAAAGGACCCGAGGGAACCCGGGGTTGAAGCCTTGTCGGGCTTGGGCCCCTTGGGCGCCCTCTGGTGGTCGCGGCTCACGGCGGCGCCGCGGCCGCGGAGCCCTCCGCGGCAGGGGCAGGCTCGGCGAACGGAGTCGGGTTCGACCAGGCGTAGGGCAACTTCGCCCGGACCAGGCCGGTGCCGCCGAACCGCTTGCCGGGCACGGTGAGCCGGAGCTCGGTGACTTGGGCGTCGGGACGCGCAAACCACCAGGTGTCGGTCAGGGACTGCCCGGGCGCGACGGTGCGCTTCTCTGCGGCGGTCCCCTCGATGCGGGCGCCTGCCCCGAAATCGGCCCGCGGGATCGGCGCTCCGGCCGGGTCGGTGGCTGCCGGCGGGTCAAACGCCAGGCTCGCAGAGGGCGGGAGGTAGTCGATGGCTCCCTGCGAGGTGTTCGAGATCGTGACGCGCACGGCGACGAAGGGCGCGGTTGTGGTCCCAGCCTGGCCGTCGGCGCGCGTGACCTTGGGGAAGGCCGTCTCGACCGCATCGAGCCTGAGGCTGAACACGTCGCCGGTGAAGGTCTCGCCGAGGCCGACCTCTGCCGGGGCGGCTGCGGGGCCGGCTGGTGCAGGGATGCGCACATAGGCCGGCATCCGGGCCGATGCCCCGAAGAGCGACGGTGGCAGCGAGAGCAGCAGCGCTCGGGCGCTCTCGGGCGGTGCCTGGAAGAGCAGCACGTCGTCGAGACCCTCGCCGGGATTCAAGGTCCGGGGCGTGGTCACGGGGTCGGGCGGGTAGCTCAGCGAGGTGAGCAGCACGCCCGGGATCTGCCCCTGCGAGGTGAGCACAACCTTGGGGCCTGGGTCCAGGAACAGCAGCGGCGACGTGGCCTGGGTCGCCGAGGTGGTGGCCCATCCGAGGTCATAGCGCACGGGCTGGGCGCTCTTGTTCGTCAGCCTGAGGTGCACCAGCAGCGTCGGGGCCTTCGCCGCGACGGCCCCGGTCGGGCCCTCAAAGTCGATGTTCGCGAGTTCGACCTTCGTCACGACTGCCTCGATTCCGCCTTGGACCAGGGCAGCCCCGAGCGGCGCCTCCGGAGGCTTCGCGCAGCCCGCCGCACCGAGCAGCAGGGCCAGCATCGAGGACGCGATCAATCCGGCACGGGTCGTTCGATTCATCGTCTCCACGACGGCGGGGAGGGAGCGCACGACGGCTCGTGCGGCGCGGTGTTGGTACCCCCTCGCCCCCGGGGGTGTCAATTGCCCACTGGCGCCTCAGGTTGAGGCACAGGGCGCGGCGCGCCGAGGGAGTCACCACCTCGGAGACGCGAGGAGCGGGTTGGTCACCGCGGGCGGGGGAACGTTCGGCAGTACGCTCGCGAGGCTCAGGCAGGGCGTTCGAACCGATACTGCCAGCGAGGCGGCGGTATTGCCGGGGAGGGCAGAGGCGTTCGAACGG
>JBILLP010000179.1:0-6788 GCA_044376025.1 Bradymonadia bacterium | reverse complement strand
ATCCTCGGGCAGCGCGCCAGCATCCCCCATGGCAGAACTCCGGGCGCCCCGAATTGTTCTTACCGCCCCTTGCCTTCGCCGCGATGCTCGAACAAGCAGCGCGCCCGCCTGCGTGACCCTCCCCATGAACGCCCCTCGCACCGACGACATCCGCATCTCGAGCATCGACCCGCTCGTCTCCCCGTCGACGGTCGTCCACGAGCAGCCGCTCTCCGAAGCGGGAGCGAATACGGTGGCCAAGGCCCGGGGAGAGGCGCAGCATATCATCGAGGGGCTCGACGACCGGCTCCTCTGCGTTGTCGGACCCTGCTCCATCCACGACATCGATGCCGCAGAGGAGTACGCGAGGCGCCTTGAACGCGTCGCACGGGAGACGAGCGATGCCCTCCTCGTCGTCATGCGGGTCTACTTCGAGAAGCCCAGGACCACCGTCGGCTGGAAGGGCCTGATCAACGACCCCCACCTCGACGGCAGCTTCGACATCGAGGCCGGACTCAGGACGGCCCGGAAGCTGCTCTGCACGCTCGCCGAGCTCGGCCTGCCCGCCGGGACGGAGTTCCTCGATCCGATCACCCCGCAGTATGTCGCGGACGTCATCTCGTGGGGAGCCATCGGGGCTCGGACCACGGAGAGCCAGGTCCACCGGGAACTCGCCTCGGGCCTCTCGATGCCCGTAGGCTTCAAGAACGGCACCGACGGCAACATCCAGGTGGCCGTGGACGCGATCCGGGCCGCCTCGTCGCCGCACCGGTTCCTCAGTGTCACCAAGTCAGGTGCCGCGGCCGTCGTCACGACGACCGGGAACCGCGCCTGCCACGTGATCCTCAGGGGTGGGAGCCACGGTCCCAACTACGGCGAAGCCGACTTCTCGCGGGTGACCGAGCTGCTCGAGCACGCCAGGCTGGTGCCACGGGTGATGGTCGACTGCAGCCACGGCAACAGCGGCAAGCGGCCCGAGCGCCAGCCAGTGGTTGCCTCAGACCTCGCCCGCAGGCTCGCCGGCGGTGAGAAGGGGCTGCTCGGCGTCATGCTCGAGAGCCACCTTGTCGGCGGTCGCCAGGAACTCGACGCAGGCAAGCCGCTCGAGTTCGGCAAGTCGATCACGGACGCGTGCCTGGGATGGGAGGAAACCGTTCCCGTGCTCCACCAGCTCGCCAGCGCCGTCCGCCAGCGCCGCGACCGCGTCGGCTAGCCGTCTGAGACACCGGGGCCGATCGGCTCTGCGACATCCGGCCCGTCGGCACCCGCGCGGTTGACGGTCCTCGAGACCTGAAGGCGGCGGAGCCGGGGTGGGGCGCACTCGACGAGGTCCGAGACCGCGACTGCGGGGGTTGTGGCATCGAGCCAGCGGCTTGCGAAGGCCGCTTCGAGCAGAAGGGGCTCCCGATCGTGGATCGGCGCGACAACACCGACCGCCTCGCGCGTCAGGATGACCACGCCTGGCGGCTCCTCCGGGAGCAGCAGCGACGCCATCAGTAGCCCGCGAGCCGCCGCGCCCACGAACAGGTGGGGCGCACGCCCCTCCGCTTCTGGGCTCCACTCGTAGAAGCCGGTCGCCGGGACGAGGACGCGGTGGCGCCTCATTGCCTCGGCGAAGCGGGGAGAGGTCGCGGCCGTCTCCGACCGGGCGTTGATGAGGCTTGCGCGTGCCGAGCCGCGCCGCGGCACGCCCCAGCGGACGAGCCGGAGCCTGCGTGTGCCGTCGGCGGCCTCGAGCGCGGGGACGAGCCCGCCCGGCGCGATGTTGTACGACGGCCGCCACGCTTCGGCCTCGCCGTCGCCGCCCCCGGTGATGCCGCCAGCCCAGTCTGCGCCAAGCCACGTCGAGAGCTCATGCGCCCGCAGGTCAAGTACGAACCGTCCGCACATGGCCGAAGTGTCCCGACTTGCCCCTCCGGCGTCAATCGCCCGCGGCGGCGGGCCCGGAGATTGACCCGGTGTGACCCAAACGGGTATCGTGAGATGGCTGTCCCCAACCGTCGCGCCGGAGTCCTCACCCCCAATGATCGTCGTCACCGGAACGAAGCGGTCAGGGACCTCGATGTGGATGCAGGCGCTCAGCGCGGCCGGATTCGAGGTGATCGGCGAGGCCTTCCCGCATCGCTGGCAGTCGACGCTGGCAGCGGCGAACCCGCGGGGGTTCTTCGAGTCTTCGTTCCGTTCGGGGGTCCACCACCGGACCAATCCGGACCCACGGTCGGGCCGGTACCTCTCCGCGGAGGAGACCGAGTGGACGGCGACGAAGATCTTCGTGCGAGGTCTCGTGAGGACGGAGCGGGCCTACCTTCGCTCCGTCATCGCGGGCGTTCGGCCGTGGCGCGCGTATGCCGCCTCGATCCGGCGCCTGAGGAGGATCGAGGTCGAGTCCGCCGGCGGCGACCGGGCCAAGGCTGCCCGCATGCCGAGCATCCCGGAGCACCTCGAGTGGTGGGACGACAACGTCACGCTGCTCCGGGACGCCACGGTGCGCGGCTACCCGATGCTCTGGGTCGGCTACGACGATGTCATCGCGTCGCCGAGGGGCGAAGTGGCCCGCGTGCTCGGGTTCGTCGGTCGCGGCGACGTCGATGCGGCCTGTGCGGCCATCGAACCCTCGCTGCGCACCTCGTTCGAGTCGGTTGAGCCCGTGCAGGGTGACGCCGCCGCGCTCGACCTGCTCGAGGCGGGGCTGCTTGGCGGAGAGGCCACGCACCCCTCGTTCGTGGCCGCCGTATCCGCGCTCGACCGCAGGATGCGGCCCCAGATCGCCCGATTTCGCAAGGCTGACGCACAGGCGCGTCGCACCCACCGGCGACCGCGTGCCCGCCTCCCGCGCCTGGCTGGGACCCCGTGATGGCCGGCAGGGCCAGGCGCTGCGCGGTGCTCTGCTCACTGTGGCTGGTGGCGTGCGGAACGCCGCACTACCGATGGAGCTTTCAGCGTGAGCTGCTCGCGGCCGATGTCTCGATGGACGGCGGCGGACTCGAGGAGGCAGAGGCCAGCTACCGACAGCTGGCGGTAACGGCCTGGCGCGACGAACTGCTCCGGTACATCCAGTTCAGGCTCGCGCTCATCTCGGAGCGGCGCGGAGACCTCGACGCGGCAGTCGAGCAGTATCGGCGCATCGCCGCGACGCCGATCTCAGTCTATGACGACCGCGCGGGCGAGGCGCTCTACCGGTGGGGAGTGATTGAGACGTCACAGGGCCGGCTCATTGCTGCGCAGCGGATTTTCGACGCGGTGATTCTGGGGTATCCGAATTCGGCGCACGCCGTCGCCGCGCTTGAGCGACGGGTCGAGATGATGCGCGCTGCCAGGCAATTCGAGGCAGCCATCGAGTACCTCGACGTGCTGCTGCCCAGGCTCGAGAACACAGAGCTCGGTGACGAGATCGCGTATCGCGCGGCTCGGATTGCCCATGAGGACCTCCGACGGTTCTCGGATGCAATCCAGCGATATCGGTTCGTTGAGGAGTGGTTTCCGCGGAGCAGCTACACCGACGATTCGTCGTGGCGTGCGGCTCAGTGCCTGGGTGCGCTCGGTGACGAAGAGGCGGAGTTTCGAGCACTCAATGACCTGTTCTCCACGCGCGAGGTGAGCTGGATCATGGCTGATTACGAGTCGCGCTTCTATGTCCCTGCACTGATGCGGATGGCGGAGATTCGGGAGCAGCAGGGGCGCATCGAGGACGCGATCGAGGTTCTGGAACGGTTCCTGGATACCTACAAGCTGTCGCTGAAGGTCGATGATGTGCGTTTTCGCGTGATCGAGCTCGAGCTGAAGCTCGGGCGGACAGACCGCGCCAAACGCCAGCTCGAGTGGCTGCAGCGAGAGAAGCCTGAATCCCGGTTTACGCGCCGCGCGGCTGCACTGCTCGAGCCCGCGGAGTCGCCATGATCGTGGTCGACGACGTCACCAAGTTCAGGGGTCATGAGCGGGTGCTCGACAGGGTCTCCCTGTCGATCGAGCGGGGCCAGCAGGTCGGGCTCATCGGCCCGGGCGGGGCTGGCAAGAGCCTCATCCTGAAGATTGTCGCCGGCCTCGTCCGCCCCGACTCCGGGACCGTCACGGTCGATGGTGAGGTGGTCACCTCGATGAGCGAGGTGGAACTCGCGTCGATCCGCGGCCGGATCGGCATGCTCTTCCAGAACTACGCGCTTTTTGATTTCATGACGGTCGAGGAGAATATTGCGTTTCCGCTCCGGCAGCTTGGAGCGATGCCAGATGAAGAAATCCGGGCAGAGGTCAAGAGGCTCCTCGAGGCTGTCGACCTGCCGGGCATCCAGCACCAGTTCCCGAGTGAGCTCTCGGGCGGCATGAAGAAGCGCGTCACCTTCGCTCGCGCCATCATCGCCAATCCGCCGATCCTGTTCTACGACGACCCGACCGCGGGGCTCGACCCGGTCACATCCGGCAAGATCTTCGCGCTCCTTGAGTCCAAGCGACGCCAGGGTGGCACGACGTCGGTCGTGATCAGCCACGACCTGCTCGGCATGCGAGATATCTGTGACACCTTCATCCTGGTCGACCACGGCCGGATTGTCTTTCGCGGGAGCCGGTCTGATTTTGAGGCCAGCGAGAATCGGTTTGTCCAGCAATTCTGGCGTGGGGAGGCCGACGAATGAGCACGCCGAGGAATCCCGCGGGCAGGGCGCTGGCTGTCGTCGGCGGCTCGTTCCTGTCGATTTCGCAGGACCTCGGCGGAATGGTCGTGCTCCTTGCCCGCGTGCTGCGCTGCCTCGTCCCGCCGCGCCTCGATGGCATGGAGACCTGGCGGAACCTGTACAAGGTCGGCGTCAAGAGCACGCCGATCGTCGTCGTGACCGCGCTGCTCACCGGTGCGATCATGCTGATCCAGTCCGGCGCGCTCGTGGCGCAGTTCGATGCCTACGGCCTGCTCGGTTGGGGCACCGGCTTTGCGACGCTCCGCGAGGTTGGCCCGATCATGATCGGCCTGATGTTCTCTGGCCGCGTCGGCGCCAACAACACCGCCGAGCTCGGCACCATGAAGGTGACCGAGCAGATCGATGCACTCCGGGCGCTTGCGATCGACCCGATCACCTACCTGCTCGTGCCCCGCTTCATCGCCATCGTCTCGATGATGTTCCTGCTCACGATTGTGGGCGACCTGACCGCGCTGATCGGTGGAGCCATTACCGGCAAGGTCCTTCTCGATGTCTCCCCGCTGCTCTTCTACTCGAGCATCGCAGAGTACCTGAAGCTCGAGGACCTCACGAGCGGCCTCTACAAGTCGATCGCCTTCGGCGTCGCGATCGCCGTCGTGAGCTGTCACTATGGGATGAGCACCAGCGGCGGCGCGGTCGGCGTCGGCCGCTCGGTCAACAACTCCGTCGTCGCCTCGGCCGTCCTCATCTTTGTGCTCGACTACATCATGACCTCCATCCTCCATTGACCACGGGTCCCGTTCGATGACACGCCCGCACCCAGCAACCCGCTCTCTCTGCCGCGGAGGCAGGCGTGAGTGACGCCTCGCCCGAGTACCTGCAGACGCTGGGCCCGGTGGAGCGCTTCCTGGCGCGCTTAGGGCGCCCCGCGGTCGTGCCGTACGAGAGCATCCGGGATATCTCGCGGCTGCTCGGGTTGGCCTCCTACTATGTGCTCCGAAAGCCGGTGCGCTGGCGCGAGGTGGTCAACCAGGCCTTCTACATCGGCAACCGTTCCGTCGTCTTCATCACGCTCGTGCTCGGGTTCCTCGGCATGATCCTGATCTTCCAGTCGGGGTTCCAGGCCAAGCGCATCGTCGGTGACCTGCAGATGATGGGCGGGTTCTACCTGCAGCTTCTCTTCAGGGAGTTTGCGCCGACCGTCACCGCCCTGATGCTCGCCACCCGGGTCGGCACCGGCATCGCCGCAGAGATTGGCTCGATGGTCGTGACGGAGCAGGTCGACGCCCTCCGCATGAACAATGCCGACCCCATCCAGTACCTGGTCGTCCCGCGGCTCATCGCCGGGGTCGTGATGACGCTGGTGCTGAGCTGCTTTGCCCTCGTTGTGGCCTACCTGTCGGGCATGTTCGTCGCCTACACGGTCTTCGAGGTCAATCCGGGCACCTTCTGGAACACCTCGATGGTGAAGTGGGGAGAGCTCATCATCTTCCTGCTCAAGGCGCTCGCCTACGGCATCGCGGTCCCGATCATCGCCTCGGAGGCAGGGCTTTCTGCCTTTGGTGGCAGCGAGGGTGTAGGTACTGCAACCACCAAGGCGGTCGTCAACGCCAGCCTCGCCGTCACGATCCTCGATTTCTTGCTGAGCGCCCTCGGCTACATCCTCTTCTTCAGCTGAAACGCGGCATGATCGAATTCATCGACATCCACAAGGCGTTCGGGAGCAAGCAGGTGCTCAAGGGCGTGTCGCTCGAGGTCAAGAAGGGCGAAATCATGTTCATCATCGGCTCCTCGGGTGCCGGAAAGAGCGTACTCGTCAAGCACCTCGTGGGCCTCATCCGGCCTGATGCCGGGCGGGTGAAGCTCGACGGCGTCGACGTCACCGAGCTGACCGAGCAAGAGTATTATCCCGTCCGCAAGCGATGCGCGATGGTTTTCCAGAACTCGACCCTGTTTGACTCGATGACGCTGCTCGACAATGTCGCGCTGCCCATTCGAAAGCATTTTCAGGTCAAGCTCGCCGAGGCCCGCGAACTCGCGCTGCAGAAACTCGACCTCGTCGGCATGGGCAAGCACGCCCAGCGATACCCCGCCGACTTCGGTGACGGCATGCGAAAGAAGGTCGCCATCGCCCGGGCGCTCACCCTCAACCCGGAGTTCGTCATCTTTGACGAGCCGACCACG
>JBILLP010000178.1:0-6791 GCA_044376025.1 Bradymonadia bacterium | reverse complement strand
CGGCGAGTACGAGCGTCGACAGGCGCGACCAGAGGTGGGAGCCGACGATGCGACGCAGGTCGCGGCTCGCGTAGCTGACGACGGGCCCGCGGAGCACGACCTGCTCGTCGCGCTGGCGTTCGGCGGGGCGCCAGACCCTGAAGTGGTCCTCGGCCCAGGTGAAGCCGCGGTCGGCGAGCGCGGCACGAGCGCCCTCGCTGTAGAGCCACGCGGGCGCAACGAACCCATCGACCTCGCGTCGGAGGACCCGCCCGAGCACCTCGCGGCCGGCATCGAGCCTGCGTGCCGCCTCCTCGCGAGACAGGCCCAGGAACTCCCCCTCGCGGGCGGTGAGGGTCGAGGCCTTGAAGCTGGCGAGGGCGCCGGCGTGCTCGGAGGTGTCGCGGTGGGTGAAGCCGTGCAGGGCCATCTCGACGCCGTCGGCCTCGCGGGCGCGGAGCCACTCGACGAAGCCGGGGTGGCTGTCGAGCGGCGCCCCGCCCCAGAAGTCGGGCACGACGAGCATGCTGTACCGGGCGCCGACGCCGACCTCGCGCAAGAAGGCATCGATGGCACGCAGCCGCTCGTCGTGGCGCGGCGTGACGTCGTGGACACAGACCAGGATTCGGTGCGTGGAGTCGGTCATGGTGCGTCAGTCCTGGTGCCAGCCACCCTCGGGGGCCTCGAGGGCGGCCAGGTCGTCGTTGACGAAGGCGCGGTGGACACGCTGGTAGTGCCTGACCATGCGCTCGAGCGAGGCGTTCCATGCGTACCGGGCGACGACGCGCTCGCGCAAGCGCTGCCGCGACCAGGTGGCGGTCCGCTCCGCCATGCGGGAGATGGCGCTCGCGAGCGAGGCGCTGGAGCCGGCCTCGAAGACCTCGGCCCCGAACTCGCGCGCCAGCTCGCCGGCGCCGCCTGCATCGGGCGCGACGATCGGGGTGCCCGATGCGAGCGCCTCGAGGCTCGACAGCGAGAAGGTCTCGAAGCGACCAGGGAGCACGACGACATCGGCGCTGGCGAGGGTCCGGGCGACCTCGTCGGCGTCTCGGAGGTAGGGCAGCCGCCTGACCTCGGGGTGGTCTGCGACGAAGTCGTCGACGCGCCCCTGCCACGGGCCGTGGCCGCCGATGACGAGCTGGATGCGCTCGGGGTCTCGAAAGGCGGGGTAGGCCTCGATCAGCAGGTCGATGCCCTTCTCGGGGGCGAGGCGGGCGAGGTAGAGGACGACGACGCGTCGGCCGTCTCCACCGAGCTCGATGCGGCGGACCGGGTCGCGGCGCGCCGGCGAGAAGCGGCCGTCGTCGACGCCGAGCGGCGCCTTGAAGAGCCTGCGGATGCCGAAGCTGGCGAGCTTCTGGAGCACGTGGTCACTGGCGCCGAAGGTAGCGGTCAGCCGGCGGTAGGCCTCACCGGCGTGCCGCTCCGCGCGGGCGGTCGCGAGGTCGGCGATGCGCTCGCCGAACAGCGACGCGACGGGGCGCACGTAGGTGTCGGGGTAGTCGGCGTGGTAGTAGCCGACGGTGGCGACGCGGCCCTCGAGGCCTGCGGCGACGATCGCGCGGTGTACGACCGAGGGCAGCGTGTAGACGGAGCCGAGCTCGACGACGTCGGGCCTGAACTGCCGCAGGACCTCTGCAAGCGGCCCGGCGCGCAGGAGGGAGCGGTACCCGGACCTGCCGAGCGGTAGGCCGGGGACCTCGAAGCGACGCGCGGCGCCGATGCGCTCGTCGGCCTCGCTTGGCCCGGGGACGACGAGCGCGTATTCGTGGGCCGGGCGTTCAGCAAACCAGCGGAGCTTGGCGTCGTGGTAGGTCCTGACGCCGCCGCCGGTCGGGGAGTAGAGGTTGTTGATGTCGCAGATTCGCACGTTTCGGACCGCCCCGGGCTCGAGCCTCCGGGGTGCTAGTGCCTCCCGCCGTGCCGGGCGAGTCCCCCGGTCGACGCGGCGCGTCGTTGCGGCCGCCCTGCTGCTCGCCCTCGCCGGGCTGTCGGGCTGCCGCAACGACGCACCGGCACCGGGGCCCGCCGCGCCGGCGGCCCCGGTGCCGGCGCCCGCGGAGCGGGCGCCGCGCCAGGTGCCCGGGGACGAACGCCTCGACCGCTGGACCGTGACGCCGCTCGATGTCGCGCTGCTGACCGGGCTCTGGACCGAGGCGGTCGAGCAGCCTGACCATGACCGGATGCAGCGCCTGCTGCTGGCGACGGCGGCTCGCCTGGCGGAGCTGCGGGCGACACCCGACCGGTCCGGACTGTTCGTGGCGGTCGGGCGGGCGACGCTGCCGAGCCGCCGCGCGGCGCTCGAGGGCCAGGACCCGCGCCACGTGCTCCCGATCGGTGAGCTGCTCTGGGACGCCCGCGATGCCGCCTCGGTGCTGCGGCTGGCGGAGCGGTTCGGTGGCGGCGGCCACGCGGCGGGCTGGTCGGGGCTTCGCAGCGCCGCCTCGCAGGTCGCCGAGCAGCAGCCCGCGTGGCTCGAGCCCGAGGGCAGTGGCTGCGACACCCGGATCGACGGCGAGGCGCCCGCCGGGGTGCCCCCCTGGCGCCAGGCCCCGGGGCTGCACGAGGTCGCCTGCCACCCCGCAGCGCCGACCGAGCGCATCCTCCGGGGCGTCGCGCCGTCGCAACCGCGGTAGCTCACCGCCGCAGGCTTTGGCTTGCAATCGGGACGCCCGTAGAGCAGTGATGACCACCTTCGTTGCCCTCTGCCGGCGGTGTGCATGCAGACAGCCCTCGTCGTTGGCGCAACCGGATACACAGGCCGTGCGCTCGTCAAGCTCCTGTGCGGGCGAGACGTGCAGACCGTGGCGCACGTCAGGCCCGATTCGCCCCACCTCGACGAGGCCCGCGGCCGCTTCGAGGCGATCGGGGCGACCGTCGACACGACCCCGTGGGACCTCGAATCCATGCGGGCGACGATCACCCGGATCAGGCCCGCGGTGATCTACTGCCTGATCGGCACGACCCTGGCCCGGGCGCGCAAAGCGCGCCGCAGCGGCGTCGATGCCGGCCATGTGGCGGTCGACTTCGGGCTGACGGCGCTCCTGGTGACCGCGGCGGCGCGCAGCGGCGTGCGGCCCCGGATCGTCTACGTCTCCGCGCTCGGTGCGAGTGCCTCGGGGCGCGGCGGCTACATGAAGGCTCGCTGGCAGTCGGAGCAGGTGGTCCGGGAGTGTGGCCTGCCCTACGTGATCGCGCGCCCGTCGTTCATCTCGGGGCCGGATCGCGAGGAGCTCCGCCCGCTGGAGCGGGTCGCGGCGCGCGTCACCGACGCGGCGGTGGGGTTGAGCGTGCTGCTCGGCCTTGGCGAGTCGCTGGCGCACCTGCGCTCGATGACGTCCGACGAGCTGGCAGAGGTGCTGGTCAACGCCGCGGGCGACCAGAGCCACGATGCGCTGATCCTCGAGGGCGGGTCACTGCTGGCCTACCGCTCCCGCACGCCATCGGGACGCTTCGTCGGGGTCTAGGGGCGGGCGCGGGTCGAGCGGGAGAGGTCGACGTCCTGCTCGACACGCCGGAGCTTGTCACGCAGCTCCTGCACCTGCTTCTCGAGGTCGCCGACGCGGGTGTCGGTGCCTGCCCGGAGCCCCTCGATCACGCGCCGCACGGAGACGGCGTCCTGCGAGGTCGCGCGACGCTCCCAGGCCTCGAGCGCCGGGATCGCGTCGACCGCGCGCATGGCCCCGAGCGCGGCCACGGCGGCACTGCGGAGCCGCGGGGAGCTGTCGCGCAGCGCGTCGACCAGCGCAGCGCTCGACTCCGCGCGCAGGCGCCGGTCGCTGCTCCAAGCGGCGGCGCTGCCGAGCGCGGCGATGGCGGCCGAGCGGGAGCGGCGGTGGCCCTCGAGGCCGCGGGTGTGGCGGATCAGCAGCGGGATCACCTCGTCGCTGCGGTGCTCTCCAAGGCCGGCGAGCGCTCCCGAGGCATCGAGGGCCTGAAAGCCCGGCGAGCCCGCGGCGGCGACCAGCAGCGGCACATCGCCCGCGGCGCGCGCCCGGCCGACGAGCTCGAGGGCGGCACCCCGGGCCCGCGGCGGAAGGTCGTTCGTCCCGAGCCGCTGCCGTGCCGCCTCGACCACGTCGGCGGTCGGAAACGCACCCGCCGCGCGAAACAGCGGCTCCATCGCCAGCGGATCGCGCTCGCGCGCCACCAGCCCCGCGAGCACCCGCGCGGCTGCGAGCGACCCGACACCCGCGACGGCCCGGGCCCACTCGACCCTGACCCCCCAGAAGCTCTCGCGGTCCCAGGCAAGCGCGACCGAGTCGAGGCCCGAGCGCCTGCCCGAGGCACAGAGCGTGACGCCGGCGCGGATGCGCTCGATCACCGAAGACGACGTCAGCGAGGCCTTCAGCAGGTCGTCGCCCGGGTCGAACGAGAGCTTCATCAGCGTCTCGCCCTCGGGGTCGACCGAGAAGGCGTGGAGCGGGTTCGGCATCGGCATGGTGATGACGAGGCGGGGCTGGTCCATCTCGATGACCTGTCGGTGCTCGCCCTGCCGGTCGACCCAGACCAGCGGGATCCGCAGCGCGAAGGGCCGCCTTGACCCCGCCGCGTCGAACTGCGTCTGCTCGAGCGTGAGCCG
Source organism: Bradymonadia bacterium (assembly GCA_044376025.1). GTDB lineage: Bacteria > Myxococcota_A > Bradymonadia > REDH01 > REDH01 > JBILLP01. Next base: position 2,230 of record JBILLP010000178.1, on the reverse strand, counting down.
CCAGGTGCGCTCGTTGGCGTCGCGCAGCAGCGTCGCCTTGACGGCGGGATAGCCGGCGGTCTCGAACCACTGCTCGAAGAACCTGACGAGCGAGCGGCCGGAGACCTCCTCGAAGACGCGGCGCAGGTCGCCGGTCTCGACGGTCTGGTGCGCGAACCGGTCGAGGTAGGTCGACGTCGCCTGCCAGAAGACCTCGTCACCGACGAGCTTGCGCAGCGTGTGCAGCCGGCAGGCGCCACCCGGGTAGAGGTGTCGGTCGTACATCTGCCAGCTCGAGTTGAACTCACGCGTCACCAGCGGCCGCTGGTAGGCGGTGTCGGCCTCGGCGAAGTAGGCGGTCGCGCAGGTGTACCACTCGTACAGGGCCTCGCTGCGCGACACCGACTCCTCGAACCAGACGATCTCGAGGTAGGTCGCCCACGACTCCTTGAGCCAGGCATGCGCGAACTCGCGCACCACGACGAGGTCGCCAAAGTAGCTGTGCGCCATCTCGTGGACGTTGATCAGGTCGAGCAGCCGGCCGGCCTCCGCCCGGGTGGCGTCGTCGAGCACGAAGCGGTCGTCCCAGCTCACCAGCGAGATGTTCTCCATGGCCCCGCCGATGTCGGGCACCATGAACTGAAAGTACTTCGAGAAGGGAAAGGCGCGCCCGAGCCGCCGTGTCATCCAACCGAGCATGGTGCGGGTGCGGCCGAGCGAGTGCTCGAGGTTCTCGGTCCCGAACTCCCGGGTGCAGAAGGCCGCGACCGGCATGCCCTCGAACTCGCCATCGTCGAGCCGGGTGAAGTCACCGACCGCAAAGCAGATCAGGTACGACGGGCAGCGGACCTCGTCGAGCACCCAGGTCGTCGTGTGTGTGCCGTCGCCGTGGTCGACGTCACCCTTCAGGCGGCCGTTGGCGAGCGCCGTCAGCCCGGCGGCAACGGTCAGCTCGATTGTCAGGTGGCACCGCACCGCGGGCAGGTCGATGCAGGGGAGCCAGTGCCGTGCGCGCTCTGTCTCGTTGTCGGTGGCGGCGAAGGTCGGCGCATCGGGCGACTCCGCGGTGGGGGCGCTGAAGAGCACGCCGGAGACCGGATCGTGGACACGGTAGGCGACGACCAGCGAACGCCGCTCGCCGGCCTTCCACGGCTGGTCCCACGTGACCCGGATCGCCCGGCCGTCGTAGATCGACGTCAGCGCGGCGCCGGCGGCGTCGCTGACCTCGACATCCTCGAAGTCGACCGCGTCGAGCAGCAGCGTCAGGGCGCCGGCCGCACGCGCGGTCACCTCGATGCGGTTGGTGCCGACGAGCGTGCGCTCATCGGGGAGCACCCGCAGCGCCAGGTGCATCGAGACCGGCTCCAGGCGCAGGTCGGGCGGATAGTGCGGGGTGGCGCCGGCGAGGGTGAACCCATCGAGCCCGGACCGGCATCTGCAGACACGCTCGACCATCGTCATCCTCCGAACCTGCCTGCCATGCGGACCAGCACGCGCCGGCTCGCAGAGGCTCGCTACCGCCGGACCCTGCCCGATGGCAAGCGCGGCCGCCCGGGCGCGACCCGCGACCGCGCCGGCTCAGCCGGCCGCGACCTTGCGGTACAGCGTGATCAGCTCGTCGCCGGCGGCGTAGAAGTCAGGCAGCCGGGCCATGACGTCGTAGCCGAGGTCGAGGTAGAACTGCAGGGTGCGCCCGTAGCTCTCCTTCGACGAGGTCTCGATGCGGATGTTGCCGCCTCCGCGCGCCGCGACCTCGCGCTCGAGCTCGAGGCAGAGCGCGCGGCCCAGGCCGCGGCCGCGGATCGTGCGGTCGACCGCGACCCAGTAGAGGTCGTAGGTGCGCTCGGTCATCGGGGTCGGCCCCCAGCAGAGGTAGCCCCCGAGGCGGCCGGGCTCGTCGTCGAGCTCGAGCACCATGGCGTGGTAGCCGGTGCGGGCAGGGTCCTCGATCGCGCCGTCGATCAGCTCGAGCGCGACCTCGGCCTCGTCGTGGGTGAAGTTCTCGATGCCGGCGAGCAGCCTCGACAGCGGCGCCCGGTCGCGGGCCTCGATGGAGCGGATCATGAGGGCCTCGTGGTCAGGGCGTGGCGTGCAATCGTCTCAATGAGCGCGGCATGGTCGACACCGACGGAGCGGGCGGCGACGACCATGCCGGCGTCGGGGTGGATGTCGCAGTTCGGGTTGATGTCGATGACGCGGGGCCTGCCGTTGAGGTCGAGCCTGAGGTCGACGCGCCCGTACGAGGTGCAGC
>JBILLP010000177.1:0-6799 GCA_044376025.1 Bradymonadia bacterium | reverse complement strand
CAGCTCCACCCGACGCGCCTCCGACAGCAGCCCGCGCTCCTGCGCGAGCCAGATCGCGAACAGGTAGAGCGCCGCCAGCTGCGTCGTGAAGGCCTTGGTCGACGCCACCCCGATCTCGGGGCCCGCCTGCGTGTAGACCACCGAGCCGCACTCCCGCGCGATGGTCGACTCCATCACGTTGCAGATCGCCGCCGTGCGCGCCCCAAGCCGCTTCGCCTCACGGATCGCCGCCAGCGTGTCGGCCGTCTCGCCGCTCTGCGAGATCGCGATCGCCAGCGTGCGGTCGGTCACCACAGGCTGTCGGTACCTGAACTCGCTCGCCAGCTCGACCTCCACCGGCACCCGCGCCAGCGCCTCGAGCGTGTAGCGAGCCACCATGCCCGAGTGGTACGACGTGCCGCACGCCAGGATCACGATCCGGTCGATGTTGGTCACGAACGACCGCTCGAGCTTCAACTCCGGGATCTCCACCGTGTGCGCCGTCTGCGAGATGCGGCCCCGCAACGTGTCGACGATCCGGTCGGCCTGCTCGTGGATCTCCTTGAGCATGAAGTGCTTGAACCCCTGCTTCTCCGCAGAGATCGGGTCCCAGGCGATCCGCTTCACCGGTCGCTGCACCGGGCTTCTCGCCGCGTCGAAGACCTCGACGCCCGCCTTGCGGAGGATCGCCGTGTCACCATCCTGCAGGAAGATGACGTTGCGCGTGTGAGCCATGATCGCCGGCACGTCGCTGGCCGCGAAGTTCTCGCCCTCGCCTAGCCCCAGCACCAGCGGCGAGGCATGCCGCGCCACCACGATCTTGTCGGGCTCCGAGCCGTCGAGCACCACGAGCGCGTACGAGCCCCTGATGCGCTCGAGCGCCTTGCACACCGCCTCGTGCAGCGACTTCGAGCCGGCGCGGTACTTCACGATCAGGTGGGCCGCGACCTCGGTGTCGGTGTCGCTCTCGAAGGTCGCGCCCCCCGCCTTCAGCTCCTCGCGCAGCTCCCCGTAGTTCTCGATGATGCCGTTGTGCACCACCACGACGTCACCCACCCGGTGCGGGTGCGCGTTGCGCTCACTCGGCCGCCCGTGCGTCGCCCAGCGCGTGTGGGCGATGCCGATCGTGCCGTCGATGGGAGAAGCACGGAACGCTGCCTCCAGCCGCGAGAGCTTCCCCTCCGACCGGAGCCGCACCAGCTCGGCCCCGTTGTGGATCGCTACGCCCGCCGAATCGTATCCGCGATACTCCAGCCGGCGTAGCCCCTCGATCAGGATGCTCCCGCAGTTCTGGTCTCCCACGTAACCGACGATTCCACACATGGCCGCTCCGTGACGCGCTTGGGCACAGGGCTCCGTTGGCTAGCGCCAAGGCCGATCCTGCGCCAGCCTCACGGCGGCGCCGCTTAGCGGATTCGACCGCCAACCTGGCGCGTACCGGCGGACACCACCGCGCCTGCCTCCACCTCGACATCCTCGAGCCGGCTGCCGAGCTCGACCCGCGCCCGGGCGCCGACCCGCGTCCGCCCCAGCAGCATCACGCCAGGCTCCAGCTCCGCGTCGCGCTCCACGACCACATCGGCGTCGACGTACACCGTCGCCGGGTCGCGCAGCGTGACCCCCGACAGCATCAACGCCCGGTTTGCCCTCGACCTCGCGTAGGCCTCGGCCCCGGCCAGCTGTGCCCGGTTGTTGACCCCGTGCAGCGCCTCGATGTCGTCTGACACCACCACCGCCGCCGGGCAACCCCGGTCGTAGGCCAGCTTCACCAGGTCGGTCAGGTAGAACTCCCCCTGCGCGTTGCTCGCGTCAAGCCGCGAGAGCCCGTCCCGGAGGAACGCCGCGTCCACGAGGTACAGCCCGATGTTGACCTCCGTGAGCGCCCGCTCCGCCTCCGTGCAGTCCTTGAACTCCACGATCGCCCGCGCTCGACCCGACCCGTCACGGACGATGCGCCCGTAGTCGGTCTGGCCCTGCGCGTGTGCGGTCAAGAAGGTCAGGATGCCGCCCGACTCGCGGTGCACCCGCAGCAGCGACTCGAGGTCGGCCTCTGCCAGGTTCGGCACGTCGCCGTACAGGATCATCACCGAGCCCTCGAAGTCGTCAAACGCGGCGTGTGCGCTCCGCACCGCGTCGGCCGTGCCATTCATCGCGTGCTGCACATGCGTCGAGACCCTCGCACCCGCGAAGCGCTCCGACAGCCACGCCTCCACGAGCGCCCGGCCATGGCCCACGACCACCGCCACCTCGTCGGCCCCAAGCTTCAGCGCGTGCTGCACCGGGTAGGTCACCATCGGCAGCCCCAGCACCCGGTGCATCACCTTGGGCAGCTCCGACCTCATGCGGGTGCCGAGCCCCGCCGCCAGCACCACTGCCCTGAACCCCGAACCCTCGTGCGTTGCCTCGCTCATCGCCGGATCCTCAGTAGGCGTGCAGGTCCCGGATCGCCGCTGCGAGGTCCTCGACCTGCGGCAGGATCACATCCTCGAGCCCAGGCTCGTAGGCCACGAAGGTGTCCATGCTCGCGACCCGCTTCACCGGCCCGTCGAGGTACTCGAACAGCTCGTCGGCGATCCGCGCTGCGATCTCCGCACCGTAGCCGAACGAGATGTGGTCTTCGTGCGCCACGATCACCTTGTTCGTCTTCTTCACCGACGCTGCGATCGCCTCCCAGTCGTAGGGGGCCAACGAACGCAGGTCGATGACCTCCGTCTCGATGCCGTCGGCGTGCGCCAGGTCCATCGCGGCCTTCACCGTGCGCTGCACCAGCGAGCCGTAGGTGATCACCGTCACGTCACTGCCAGGCCGCACCACCTTCGCCTTGCCGAAGGGGATCATGTAGTCGGACCCGGGGTCGCGCGACTTGTTGTAGGTCTGCCGGTAGAGGTGCTTCGGCTCGAGGAACATCACCGGGTCGTCTGACCGCATCGCCGTCCGCAGCAGCCCGTTGGCGTCGAGCGCCGTGCTCGGCATCACCACCCGCAGCCCGGGCACGTGCGTGAACAGCACCTCGCCCGACTGGCTGTGGTAGGGCGCGCCGCCCTTGAGGTACCCCCCGATCGGCACCCGGACGACCACCGGCGCCTTCCACGTCCCGTTCGAGCGCCACCTGAAGTTCGCCAGCTCGTTGCGCAGCTGCATGTAGGCCGGCCAGATGTAGTCGAAGAACTGGATCTCGACGACCGGCTTCAAGCCTCGCGCCGCCATGCCGATCGCCCGGCCGATGATGTTCGCCTCCGCCAGCGGCGAGTTGAACACCCGCTCGCTCCCGAACGCCGACTGCAGCCCATGCGTGACCTTGAACACGCCGCCCTTGCCCTTGAGCTGCCCGAGGTGCTCCTCGCGCGACACGTCGGCGACGTCCTCGCCGAACACCACGATCCGGGGGTTCCGGGCCATCTCGCTGTGCAGCGCGGCGTTCAGCAGATCGACCATCGTGCCCTCGGCCCCCGAGAACGACGGCTCCGTCGAGAAGGCCTCCGTCGTGGGGTCGACCTCCTCGGAGTAGATGTGCTGCAACACCGTCGCCGGGGCCGGTCGCGCCGCCGCCAGCGCGTGGTCCGCTGCCGCCCGCACCCGCTCGTCGACCTCCGCCTTCAGCGTGACGAGCTCCGCCTCGCCCAGCAGGCCCGACGACACCAGCTGCTCCGCCAGCGTCCGAAGCGGGTCCCGCGAAGCCTCCGCCTCGCGCTCCTCCTTGGTGCGGTAGAGGTCCTCGCTGTCAGACAGCGAGTGCGAGTAGGGCCGGATCACGTGCACGTGCACCAGCGCCGGGCCCTTCCGCGACCGGACATGCTCCACCGCGGAGCGGATCGCCGGGTAGGCCGACAGCAGGTCACAGCCATCGGCCTCGACGATGAACAGGTCGGGGAAGCCCGACACCAGCTTGCTGATCGAGCCGCCCGCCGTCTGCACCTCGACCGGGACGCTGATCGCGTACCCGTTGTCCTCGATCAGGTAGAGCACCGGCAGCTTGAGGTTGCAGGCGGTGTTCAGCGACTCCCAGAACTCGCCCTCGCTCGTCGTGCCGTCGCCCGACGACACATACATCACCTCGTCCGAGGCGACCGGGATCTCCTCCGCCTGCAGCGCGGCGACCGCCTCGACGATCTGCCGCACCTGCGCAGAGCCCGTCGCATGCAGGAACTGCGTCCCCGTGCACGAGCTCTTCGTCACGATGTTCAGCTCCCGGTGGCCCCAGTGGCACGGCATCTGCCGCCCCCCCGAGTTCGGGTCCGCCTCCGCGCCCACCGCCTGGTACAGCACCTCCTCGGGCGTCATCCCCAGCGACAGCATCAGCGCCCGGTCGCGGTAGTAGGCGAAGAAGTAGTCGTGCGAGGGCTTGAGCAGCTTGCCCGCGCACACCAGCGGCAGCTCATGCCCGGCGCCCGAGATCTGAAAGTAGATCTGGTTCTGCCGCTTCATCGCGATCTCGCGGTCATCGAGCCGGCGCGACAGGTACATCGTCCGGTACATCTCGACGACCTCCGGGCCGGTCAGGCCCATCCCCTCGATCGCCTCGGCGAACCCGCCCCGGGCGCCTCGCTTCGTTGATGCACGAACGCTCTTCTTGTCTGTTGCCATGTCCTGACTCTCCAAACCTTCACTCCGAACGGCGGCGCCGGCCGGAACTCGTGAACCCGGGGGGTGTGCGGAGGCCCTCTGCGAGCGACTTCGAGGTCGAAACGCAAGGCGCGGCGCCCGTAGCGCGCCTACCTGACAATGAAATTGAGAACCTTTTGAGGCACGTAGACCTCCTTGACGACCTCCTTGCCGGCAAGAAACGGCTCCACGCGCTCGTGGGCGCGTGCCAGGGCCGCCACCTCTGCTGCTCCGGCCGCCTTCGCAACGTCGATCGTCGCGCGCACCTTGCCGTTCACCTGCACCGGGATCGTCACGGTCTCCTCGACCAGCGCCGCCGCGTCGTACGCGGGCCAAGGCTCGTGGGCGAGCGTCGGGCCCCGGCCCAGCAGCGACCAGATCTCCTCGCCCAGGTGCGGCGCAAAGGGCGCGAGCAGCAGCGCGAAGGTCTCCGCGGTCGTCCGCGCGATCGTCTCCTGCCTCGACAGCGCGTTCACCAGCTCGATCAACGCCGCCACCGCCGTGTTGAAGCGCAGCCCCTCGATGTCCTCGCCGACCTTCTTGATCGTCGCGTGCAGCAGCTTCCGCTCCGCCTCGGCCGGCGCCGCATCGACCACCTTCGGCGACAGCCCGCCCGCCTCGTCGGTCACCAGCCGGTAGGCGCGCCCCAAGAAGCGGTACATCCCGCGTGCCCCGTCGGTCTGCCACGGCTTGGTGGCCTCGAGCGGGCCCATGTACATCTCGTACAGCCGCAGCGTGTCGGCCCCGAACTCCGCGACCACGTCGTCGGGGTTGACCACGTTGTACCGCGACTTCGACATCTTCTCGACCTGCATGTGCAGCGCCGAGCCGTCTGACCGGGCAAAGGCCTTGCCGTCCCGGACCTCCACCTGCTCCGGGTACAGGTAGCGCCCCGCCTCGTCCTTGTACGAGAACGCCAGGATCATACCCTGGTTGAACAGCCGCCTGAACGGCTCCCGCGTCGAGACCAGCCCGCAGTCGTACAGCACCTTGTGCCAGAACCGCGCGTACAGCAGGTGCAGCACCGCGTGCTCGGCCCCGCCGACGTACAGGTCGACCGGCATCCAGTAGCGCTCCTTCTCGGGGTCGACGAAGGCCGCGTCGTTGTGCGGGTCGATGTACCGAAGGTAGTACCAGCACGACCCCGCCCACTGCGGCATCGTGTTCGTCTCCCGGACCGCCGCCAGCCCCGACACCGGGTCCACCGTGTGCAGCCACTCCTTGGCGCGTGCCAGCGGCGGCTCGCCATCCTCGGTCGGCCGATAGGCGTCGACGTGCGGCAGCGTCAGCGGCAGCGCATCAAGCGGCAGCGGCCGCACCTGCCCGTCGCTCGTGTGGATCAGCGGGAAGGGCTCGCCCCAGTAGCGCTGCCGGCTGAAGAGCCAGTCCCGCAGCTTGTAGTTCACGCGGCGCTCGCCGAGGCCCCGCTCCTCGAGCCATGCGATCATCCGCTGCTTCGCCTCGTCGACGCCGAGCCCGTCGAGAAAGCCCGAGTTCACCAGCGACCCGTCTCCGGCGTGTGCCGCGGCTGACACGTCGCCCCCGGCGATGACCTCCACGATCGGCAGCGAGAACTGCCGTGCAAACTCCCAGTCGCGCTCGTCATGGCCCGGCACCGCCATGATCGCTCCGGTGCCATACGTCGAGAGCACGTAGTCGGCGATCCAGATCGGCAGCCGCGCACCGTTCACCGGGTTCGTCGCATAGGCCCCGGTGAACACGCCCGACTTCTCCTTCGCCTTGTCGGTCCGGTCCATGTCCGACTTGCGCGACGCCGCCACCACGTAGGCGTCGACCGCCTCGCGCTGGCCCGCCGTCGCGATCCGGCCCACCAGCGGGTGCTCCGGCGCCAGCACCATGTAGGTCGCGCCGAACAGCGTGTCCGGGCGCGTCGTGAAGACCCTCACCCGGGCCTCATGCCCCTCGACCGCGAACTCCAGCTCCGCGCCCTCCGAGCGCCCGATCCAGTTCCGCTGCATCGACTTGATCGACTCGGGCCAGTCCACCTCGTCGAGGTCCGTCAGCAGCCGCTCCGCGTACGCGGTGATCTTCAGCAGCCACTGCCGCATGTTCCGGCGAAAGACAGGGTCGCCGGTCTCCTTGTACCGGCCATCCTCGACCTCCTCGTTCGCCAGCACCGTCCCCTGTGCCGGGCACCAGTTCACCGGCACCTCCGCCTCGTAGGCCAGGCCGCGCTCGTGCAGCTTCAGCAGGATCC
>JBILLP010000176.1:0-6808 GCA_044376025.1 Bradymonadia bacterium | reverse complement strand
TGCGCCTGGCCCCCGACGCGCCGGCGCCGGAGTTCGAGGCCGCGATGCGTGCCATCGAGGCGATTCGAGCACGCCTCGCCGCGGGAGAGGCCTTCGAGGCGATCGCGCGCGAGGTGAACGTTGACGCATCGGCCCGCGCCGACGGTCGCGTCGGGCGCTTCAGGCTGGGTGAACTCGACCCGACCTACGAGGCTGCGGCACTCGCGCTTGAGCCACGGCAGGTCACCGAGCCGGTCCGAACCCAGTTCGGCATCCACCTTATCAGGCTCGAAGCCACCGAGAAGCAGCCGCTCGACAACGTCGACGAGGCGCGGGAGCGTCTGCGCATGACGCTGCGAAACGAGCAGATCGACCGCGAGGAGAAGACCTTCGCCGCGGATCTGCGCCGCAAGAGCTTCGTCGAGGTGCGCGACCGCAACCTGGCGGATTGACATGGCAGCCAACCCCGTCGTCCTTGGGTTTACGCTGGGTGACGCGGCGGGCGTTGGGCCTGAGCTGCTGCTGCGTGCCTGGGACGAGCTGACCGCCGCAGGGCCCGCCGTGGTGTTTGGCCAGGTGTCGCTGCTCGATGCCGCCCGTCGCGACCTCGCGAGGCGGGGCGTGAGGACCACACAGGCACCGATCGTCAGGGTGGCGACGCCAGGGGAGGGCGCTTCGGCCGGTCTTGGCGTGCTGCCGGTGCTCGAGGTCGAGACGCCGCTGACCATGACGCTCCCCGCGACGGCCTACCCCTGGGGCGAGGCCATCGCCGCTTTTGGGGCGCTGCAGCACGCGTCACTGGTCGCCGCGGTCAGGGCGGCGCAGGCGGGAGCGATCAACGCGGTCGTGACGCCACCCTGGCACAAGGCGCGGCTGCGCGATGCGGGCCTGCCACCGACCGGGCACACCGAGGTGCTGGAGTCACTCGCGGCGCGTCCCGGAAGGCGCGCCGTGATGATGCTCGCGAGCGACCGGCTCAGGGTCGGTCTGGTCACGTCACACATCCCGATCCGACGGGTCGCACTCGAGGTGACGCGCGAGGCGATCGTCGAGCAGGCAACGTCGCTTGCAGAGGGGCTGACCGAGGGATTTGGCATCGAGTCCCCGACGCTGGCGCTCTGCGGACTCAACCCGCACGCGGGAGAGGCCGGGACAATCGGGAGCGAGGATGACGAGGTGGTGTCCCCGGCGGTGGCCGAGCTCCGTCGCCTCGGCATCGACGCGACGGGCCCGTGGCCAGCCGACACGCTGTTTGCGCGGGTGCTGGGCGGCGCCCAGCGGGCCGACGCCGTGCTGGCGATGTACCACGATCAAGGGCTCGCTCCGCTGAAGACATCGAGCTTCGGGGTTGCGGCCAACATCACGCTCGGCCTGGACATCGTCAGGACCAGCGTGGATCACGGGACTGCGTACGACATCGCGGGCCGGGGGGTCGCGGAGACCGGGAGCCTGCGATACGCAGCAGAGGTGGCGCGGAGGATGTGCTCGCGCCGTTCGGCCTGAGCCCGGGCCGTCAGCCCAGTGCGGGGCTGGGAGGGACGGCGGACGGGTCGGGTCGGCTGGTTAGCCGACCTTGCCGAGGATCATGAAGGCGATGACGAGCGCGTAGATGACGAGCGACTCGATCAGCGCGAGGCCGAGGATCATCGGGGTGAAGAGCTTGTCGGCGGCGCCGGGGTTGCGGGCGATACCGTCGAGCGCGGCAGCAGCCGCGCGGCCCTGGCCGAGCGCACCACCGACGGCCGCGATGCCGATCGCAAGACCACCGGCGAGCAGCGCAACGCCATCCGCGGTGGACAGGCCGCCGTCCTGCGCGAACGCAGACGAGGCAACAAGCGAGGTGGCAAGGAAGCTGGTGGTGCTGAGAAGCGACTTGCGGCTCATGAAGAGTCCTCTCCGATGGGGGGTAGTCGAGGGGGTCGAGTATGACCCGGTTTCAGGGGGGTCGAGTCGGGGACCCGCAGCACCCGATGGCGCTGCGGAGCCTCAGGAAGCGAATTCGCGCGGGTTGCTAGTGGCCTTCTGCTGAATGTTCAATGGCCAACCCGATGTAGACCATCGACAACAGACAGAAGACGAGCGTCTGCACGACGCAGACGAGCGTGCCGAGGAACAGGAAGGGCAGAGACAGGTACAGCAGGCCCAGGAAGATCGCGAGTACCTTGTGGTCACCCGTCATGTTGCCCATCAGGCGAAGCGCCAGCGACAGCGGCCTCGCGAAGTGAGAGATGAGCTCGATCGGGCCCATCAGCCAGAAGAGCCACGGGAAGCCGTTGATCTTGGGCCCGAGGAAATGCGCGAGGTAGTGGAGCCCGTTCTCCTTGATCCCGTAGTAGTGGGTCGCGAAGAAGATCACGAGCGCCGGGCCGACGGTGATGTTCAGGTTATCGGTCGCCGGTGCAAAGCCCGGGACCAGCCCGAGCAGGTTGTTGAAGAGGATGAAGAGCGCCGCTGTGCCGATGATCGGCATGAAGCGCTCGGCGTTCTTGCGGCTGCCCATGACGGACTCGCCGAGCGACAGCACCTGATCGAGCACCGACTCGACGACGTTGCCGAGCGAGAAGCGACCCTCGGGGATGACGCCGCCGTCAGCGCCGCTCCAGCGAGACCGGGCCGCCATCGCAAACGCCAGTACCAGCCCGGTCGCGAGCAGCGACAGCGTCAGCTGCGTCGCGCCATGGATCGGCTCCCCCTCGATGTAGGTGTAGCCAAGGCTGTGCCCGATGCGGGCCTGCAGATCGTTGTAGCCCGGGACGAGGTTGAACCAGGTGAAGTCGGCAGCGATCAGGCTCATCCGAGGTTCTCATGCGTGAGTGCGGCGTCAGGGGCCGGCCGTGCAACCGGCGGAGACGCGGCGACGTAGAGGGAAGCGAGGAGTCCGGCCACGACGACCGAAGACAGCCCGGTCACGAGCGGTACAGGCGCGAGCGAGAGCACGCCGAGCGCCAGGTACAGCACCGTCGCGAGCAGGCCGAACTTCAGCCCGAGCAGCATCGCCCAGGGCCTGCTGTCACCCTGGCCCCGCGCTGCGAACACGTTGCCCATCAGGTACCGGAGCGCCCTGAAGTTCAACAGCCCGAGCGCACCGCCGAACGCGGCGGACCCCGCGTCGGGCAACGACGACGCGGCGTGCCAGCCGGCCGTCGTCAAGGCCGCCAGGACGATCGCGATGCGTTCGACACGCGCGAGGAGTTCAGGGTTCATCAGGTGATCTTCGATGCCTTGCGGCCAAGCAGGTACAGGTCTCGAAACGCTGACGCGGCGCCGAGCAGGAGGCCGACCAACGAACCCCACGGTTTGGTGCCCAGCTTGCCGTCAATCCAGTAACCGGCGCCGAACCCGATGACGATCGACGCTGCAAACTGGATCCCAATCGCCGTTGCCCGCGCCGCCAGTCGCCGCAATTCGCTGCGACGGCGGTCGTCTTCGGCTGGAGTGGGTGGGGCAGGCTCGGGTGAACCCTGGGGGGTGGTGTCCATGCGCCTTCTTGCTCGGCCATCGCCTCGCGGCGGGCGCCGATACCACACGGGGTGCGGGGCGTCAACGCGACGCGTCATCGCCTCGCGCCTCGGCGAACCCCGGACCGCGAACCCCGCGGAGCCTCGACCAGCCAGTCGAGGCATGCACGCTTCCGTGCGCGTCGACCACGAGCGCCTCCGCCCCCGACCAGCCCTCGATCAGGGCTTCCCAGGCCCCGGCCCCGAGCACCATCACCGCGGTCGACAGCGCGTCGGCCTCCTCGGCGGTCGGCGCGACCACGGTTGCCCCGAGCAGCCCGAGTGCCGGCTCGCCCGTCCTCGGGTCCACGATGTGGCTCACCGGCCGGCCACCCAGCCGCTCCGCCTGCTCGTAGTGCCCGCTCGTCGCGGCCGCGCCCATCGTCAGCTGCAGCGTGTCCAGCACCGCCCGCCGCTCCCGCGGGTCGACGATGTCGACGCTGCGGCCCGCCTCACCCGGGCCCACGAACCAGCGGAGGTCGCCGCCGGCGTCGACCAGCGCCGTCCGCGCGCCCCGGGCCTCGAGCGCCTCGATGGCAAGGTCGACCGCAGTGCCCTTGGCGATCGCGCCCAGGCCGAGCGTCACCCCCTCGAGCGTACGGGTGACGCCGGTCGGGCTCTGCCGCAGGCTCGGGAGCCCAACGCAGGCCCGCCGCGCAGCCGCCGCGCCTTCGGGCGGTGGCCCCGACCCGCTCCAGAGGTCGCGGAGCGCCAGCCATGTCGGGTCGAACGCGCCCCCGGACGCCTCGTGGACCCGTTCCGACAACCCGAGCAGCGCGAGCAGGCGCGGGGGGCAGGGCACCTCGACGCCGACCGGTGCCCGGTTGATCCGGCTCACCACCGACGAGTCATCCCACTCCGAGGCCACCTCGCACCAGGCGTCCATCACCCCGAAGGCCTCCTCGAGCGCGGCCTCGCCCAGCGAGGCCTCGACCTCGACCGTCACGATCGTCCCCATCATCGGTCGCGAGGAGCGGATCCGCGCCCCGGTGGGCGCACCCGGGGCGGTCCACGGCAGGTCGAGCAGCGGCACCGTCACACCTCCGCGTCGCGTCGTGGCCTCCACAGGTCGAACAGGCTGCGGAGCGCCATGCACGACATCGTGACCAGCATCAGCACGCCGCTCACCGGCATCAGCCAGCCGGTCCCCGGGACCGACCGGATGATCCACGGCGCGGCGATGTGCAGCGCGATCGCGCCGGCAGACCCGAGCCCGCCGAGCAACAGCGCCCACCATCCGGCGCTGGTCAGCACGAAGAGGTGCGTCAGGGTGAGCCAGACCAGCGGCATCACGAACAGGTGGCCATGGGTCAGCTCGATCAGCCGCCGCTGGTTCATCGACTCCCTGACATCCGGGCTGAGGGCTTCGAGCTCGTCTGCCGGCAGCTCCAGCACCGGGCCTGTCCCCGCCGCGCCGGCCGGCTTGGGCGGCGCCGCCGGCTCACGCTGCAGCGTGCCCCCGGCATAGTAGACCGACGCCACGTGCGGGTCGAGCGTGGGCCCGAGCTGGTACAGCGTGCTCGCAACGCCCAGGCCCACGAGCACGCTCAGTACGTAGACGGTGTAGACCACGCGTGACTCGAACGGCAGCCGGTGCAGGCTGCCGCGGCGGCGCGCGAAGTCCCGCATCGACTACGAACCCGTCAGCGCCGCGCCACGCGTCTCGGTCAGGCGCGAGATCACCGCCGCGATCGTCCGCGCCCCGCCACCCACCGCGCGCGACGAGATGGTCGCCCCCGACACCGCCCGCAGGTCGCGGTCGATCCGGAGCGGTGAGCGCCAGTCCTTGCCCTTGAACTGGTTCGTGAAGACCGCGCCGCGCACCTCGCTCCCGTAGGCTTCGCGATAGACCATCACCTCGACCCGCTCGATCCGGCCATCGAGGCCGAACTTGACCGCGTAGGTGATCGGCTCATGCATGCCGCGGACCTCATCGACGACCGCGTACCCGACCGGCTGGCCGCCGCGGGTCGCAACAAAGACCGTCCAGTCCCGCTTGCGCGGGGCCGTGCCGATACGCCGCGAGAGCTCCTCCACGTCGGCGTCCGACAGCCGGATCCGCGCGTACCCCACGCGCTCCGCATCGGGGAAGAACGACGTCAGCAGGTTCGGTAGCTCCCAGTAGACGGTCGCTGCCGATGCCTCGCTGACACCCAGCAGTGCCGTGACACTCGCCAGCGCCGACATGGGCACCGGGGAGGCCAGCAGTGTGCTCGCCGCCAGCGCCAGCGGGCGGGCGCGATCGAGCAGCCTGCTCGTCGTGGTCGGATGGTGGGAGCGATCCATGGCGCAGCTCTCTAGGGAAAGTGATTTCCATTTTCAAGATGCGCCCGCACGCAACACGGCCGAGCACCCCCTCCCCCTTCGCTCCAACTTGACTTCGGTTCATGTCTGCGTGATATTGAAAGTCGTTTTCATCTTCGTGTCGCGTCATCCCTCCTCCCCAAACCCCGAACCACATCCACCATGCGAAGCCGCCTCCAACTCTCCCTCCCGCTCTCCCTCCCGCTCCTCCTCGCCGCGGCGGTCCCTGCCCTCGCCGTGGCTCAAGGCGCCCCCTCCGCGCCGCAGCTCGACCTCCCCGCAGAGCCGGCCGCTGCCGAGCCCGCGGTGTCGGCCAACCAGTTCGGCGGGTACGGCGAGGTCCACTACAGCCGGACCGACTCCGACAAGGAGGGTGCCGAACCCGAGGGCGAGATCGACGTGCACCGCTTTGTGCTCTTCTTCGGGCACCGCTTCGATGATGCCTGGCGCTTCCACTCCGAGCTCGAGCTCGAGCATGCCTTCGCCGGCGAAGGCGCTCCCGGCGAGGTCGAGCTCGAGCAGGCCTATGTGGAGCACGGCCGGGCCGACGACGCGGTCCGGTTCAGGGCGGGGCTTGTCCTGGTGCCGTTCGGCATCGTGAACCAGTTCCACGAGCCGCCGAGCTTCCACGGCGTCGAGCGGCCGCGCGTCGACTCGATCATCATCCCTACGACCTGGCGCGAGGCCGGTGTCGGTGTGTTCGGCCGTGTCGCGGACATCAGCTACGAGGCCTACGTGCTGAGCGGGCTGAACGCCGCCGGCTTCTCCGCAGACAAGGGAACGCGCGGCGGACGCACCAAGGTCGGCGAGGCTGCTGCCGGCGCGCCGGCCTTCGCGGCCCGCGTGGCCTGGGAGCCCGCGGCCGGCGCGACGATCGGCGCCTCCGGCTACTGGGGCGACGCCGGAAAGAACGTGCCTGGCTCCGGAGGCGACCTCTCGGTCGGCGTGCTCGGCATCGGCGCCGACGCCCGCTACCGCGCCCACGGGGTCGAGGCCCGGGCCCTCTTTGCCCAGTTCAGCCTCTCCGG
>JBILLP010000175.1:0-6815 GCA_044376025.1 Bradymonadia bacterium | reverse complement strand
CTCCGCCCGCCCGCTCGAACTCGTCGCGGATCTGCATCGAAAGCCGCCGCATGATGACGTGATCCATGTGCTTGGCGGCATCGACCCTGAACGCATCGACGTCGTACTCGCGCGCCAGCGCCAGCACGTCGGCGCTGAGCTGCCGCGTCACCTCATGGTTCTTGTAGTTCAGGTCAGGCAGGTAGCTCGCGAACAGGCAGTCCACCGGGCGTGAGTCCCACGGGCACTGGGGCGTGCCGCACACACCGCACGAGTCCCTGAACCACTCGGGATGCGACGAAACGTAGTCGTGCTGGGCGTGCACGTGGTTCATCACCAGGTCGAACAGGACCCTGATGCCCCTCGAATGTGCCTCCGCGATGAGCTCCTTGAGCCGCTCCGATGCCCCGGCCCCCGTGTCAGCGAAGCGGTCCTCGATGCCGGTCCCTCGGATCGGCCAGTAGCCATGGTACCCGCTGAACTGCCGTCCGGTGTTCTCGCCGTTGCCCTCGAAGCCTCCCTCGGGGTTCTCATACACCGGGCTCAGCCAGATCACCTTGACGCCGAGCTGCTCGAAGTAGCCCTCGCGCATCGCGTCGATGACGCCCTTGAAGTCGCCCCCCTGGTAGTTCGCCCGAGGATCGACGTTGGGCACGGCGCCGCCGCGCACCGTGCTGTCGCTGTCCCTGAAGCGGTCGACGAAGGCGAAGTACATGATCGCGTCTCGCCACTCGAACGGCTCCGCCTCAACCCAAAGTGGCACGAACAGTGGCTGGTTCTCTGCGGCGCGCCCAGCAGCGTCGCGCGCCCAGACGCGCAGCGAGTGCTTGCCGGGTGCCAGCCCGTTGACCGAGACGGAGATCCGCCCGTTGGTCACGTCGACGGTCGGCGTGACGGTCTCGCCACCGACCGTGACCACCAGCGACGCCGGGTCGAGCGGGCTCTCATCGACCGCCGCAGAGAACTGCACCTCTGCGGTGACCGAGCCCGACGCGGTCGCGGTGGTCGAGATGGCGCCCAGGAGCGGCACCTCGCAGTTGCCGACGATCAGGTTGCGGTTCTCCGAGGTGCCGAGCCACTTGGTGTAGACGTCGGCCGGCACAGAGGACTCGAAGGTCCCGTTGACGACGAACTTGTAGGCGTACTCGCCCTGCTCCAGCGGCAACTCCGCCGTCCAGAGGCCGTCGCCGTCGCCGTCCGCGAGCGCGTTCGCCGACTCCGACCAGCCGTTGAACTCACCGGCGACCGCGAGCGACGTCGTGCCGGCAGGCGGCCGCAGGCTCACGATCGTGTCGCACGAACGCACCGCCGTCAGCGGTGGCGGCGCATCGGTGTCCTCTACGGTCGTGTCGGTGTCCTCGGGGAAGAACGGCGTGTCGTCGTCGAGCTCAGGCAGCGTCGTATCCTCGGGCCCCGTCCCCGTGTCCTCGACCGCGCTGTCGGTCGCGTCGCCGAGCCGCGGATCGAGCGGGATCCCCTCATCGACGTAGTCACTCCGCACGGAGACGTCGTACTTGGGCGTGGTCAGCTCATCTGACGAGAAGCAACCCGCGAACGCCGATGCACCGCTGAGCACCAGCCAAACCCTCGCATTCCTTCGACACGACATGAGCCTCATGGCCTAACCCTTGACGCCGCCGGCGGTGAGCCCGCCAACGAGGTGTTTCTGGAGCACAAAGAACAGCGCCATCACTGGCAACGAAACGATGAGAGCGCCAGCGGCGAAGCCCCCCCAGTCGGTCGAGAAGGCATCGACATAGCGCTGTAGTGCGACCGGGAGCGTCGTCGCCCGCTCGTCCGACAGGAATGTCGCCGCCAGGATGAACTCGTTCCATGCCGACATGAAGCTGAACAGCGCGGTGACGACGATCGCCGGACGCGCCAGCGGCAGCACGATACGGGTGAAGATGGTCCAGCGTGAGGCGCCATCGACAAGCGCGGCCTCCTCGAGGTCCCTGGGGATGGTGTCGAAGTAGCCCTTGAGCATCCACACGCAGAAGGGGACGCTCGTGGTGGAGTACACCAGCGTCAGGCCGAGCATGCTGTTCAGCAGGTGGAGCTCGTCGAGCAGGATGTAGAGCGGGACCGCCATGACGACGCTCGGGAACATCTGCGTTACCAGGAAGGCCTTCATGCCGGCGTTGCGCCCCGGGAACTCAAAGCGCGAGAAGGCGTAGGCCGCGGTCGTCGAGACGGTGATGCCGATGATGGTCGTCGCGAGCGAGACCACCACGCTGTTGCCGAGCTGCCGAACGAAGACGGGCTGCCCGACCGAGTCGACCGCCCCGAGCACACGCCTGAAGTTGTCGAGCGTCGGCTCATCGGGCCAGGGCGACAGCCCCGAGCCGAAACCCGCCTTCGCAGAGAAGGCGATCTTCAGCACCCAGAGCACCGGGTAGATCGTGACGATCGAGGCCGCGACCAGCAGCGCCTGGCGACCGAGCTGGCGGCTCCACGCGACGGTTGTCTGCTGTGACCCGCTCATGGTGTGGCCTGCTGCTTGGTGCGGGTGAGCTGCGTGTAGGCCAGCAGGAGCAAAAAGATCAGCACTCCATACGCCGCAGCGTAGCCGTATTGGTACTGCCGGCTGAAGGCCCACCGGTAGGCCTCCGAGATGAGGATCTCGGTCGACCCGTCAGGCTCTCCGCCCGAGACGAGGTAGATGACGTTGAACATGTTGAAGGTCCAGACGGCCCCGAGGATGATCGAGGGCACCAGGGCCGGTCGAAGCAGGGGCAGCGTCACGTGCCTGAACCGCTGCCAGCGCGACGCACCATCGACCTCTGCCGCCTCATCGAGGTCCCGCGGAATCGATTGCAGCGCCCCCAGCGACACGACCATCATGAAGGGGAAGCCGAGCCAGGTGTTCGTGGTCACGTTGGCTGCGAAGGCCGTCGAGAACTGGCTGAACCAGTCCACAGGCTGCACGCCGGCAAGCGCCAGCACCTTGTTGATGGCACCGAACTCGACGTGGAACATGCCCTTCCAGATCAGCGCGGTGATGTAGTTCGGGATCGCCCACGGGATGATCAGCAGCACCCGGTAGAATCCCTTGAGCTTCACCCAGGGGTCGCGGAGTGCCAGCGCCAGCGCCAGCCCGATGCCCACGTGCAGGGCGACATTCACCACGGTCCAGAGCACCGTGACAATCAGCGTGAAGTAGAAGCTGTACGGGTCGGTGATGGCGTAGTCCGCCGACGACAGGATGCGGACAAAGTTGGCCAGTCCGACGAAGGTGAACTCGCCGTAGCGGTGCGCGTAGAGGCTCAGCGCGCTCCCAACCGCAAAGGGGACAAACACCAGCAGCAGCAGCGCCGCTGCCGAAGGGAGCACGTAGAGGTAGGCAAACCAGGTCTGTCGCGCCCGGGCCCCGAGCTGATCGCGCCGGTAGACCCGCAGTGCCCAGAACACCGCACCGAGCAGCGCGAGCACCGCCGCTGCCAGGTAGGGTGCCGGCGACGCCGCCGTGGGGGCCGGGCCGAGCACCCGCTCCAGACGGCCATCGGCGTCGCGGAGCGCGTCGCCTGCCGATCTCGTACCGCGCAGCACCTGCCGGAGGCTGGCGTTCCCCGGCTCCCAGACGGTCCGCATCTCGGGGCGGTTCGGCATCGGCTCCGCCACGCGGGCTGCCTCCGCGAAGGTCCGCAAGAAGGCGTTGTTCGCGATGTCCGGGTCGTCGAACGCCGCGGGGTTCACCACCGTCTGATGGCCGACCCGGGCCCGGATCCGCGACGACTCAGGCCCCGCGAGGAACCGCATCAGCTCCGCGACGCGGGGGCGACGCGGACCCTCGACCTGGCGCGTGGCCAGGACCGCCTCGACGGTCATGAAGGGCCGCGCCGGCCTGCCGGTCGCGGTGACCGTCGGCAGCGGGGTGACGACGTAGGGTGTCCCGGGGGCGAGGTCGGCCGCGAGCCACGGGCCGCTGATCGCAAAGAGTGCACGCCCGCTCTGAAAGAGGTCGAGCACCAGCGCACCGCTTGGCTCCGCCGGGACAATCCGCTCCTGGTTCACCAGCCGCGACGCAAACTCGTACGATGCCACATTCTCGGGGCGAAAGAGGCGCGGCGTGCCGTTGGCGTCGAAGATCGCGCCCCCGAACCCAAAGAGCCAGGCGCTATGGAAGTAGAAGTCCGACGCCTCGTACGCCAAGCCGAAGCGCCCCTCGGGCCGCCGAGTGAACTGCCGCGCCAGGCGGATCATCTCCTCGGTGTCGGCGGGGGGCGTCGCGCCCAGCTCTGCCAGCCGGTCCGTCCGGATGTAGAGCGCCAGGGTCTTGGTCGACAGCGGCAGGCCGAAGGTCCGGCCATCGAAGCGCAGCGCGTCGAGCGCTGACGCAGAGAACGGGCTCTCGTCGGCCGGCGACAGGATCTCGTCGTTCGAGAGCAGGATGTCGCTTCGGGACCAGTCCCCGATCAGCTCATGGGCGTAGATGAAGGCGTCTGGACCGTTGCCGCGCGGCACCGCGGCCGTGATCTTGTTGGAGTAGGCCTCGTTGGGCACCGACAGGAGCTGCACCTTCTCGCCGGGGTGCTCGCGCTCGAAGGCCTCGATCACCTGCCGCAGCGCCTCCGCCTCACTTCCCCGGTAGGCATGCCAGAGCACCAGCTCGTCTCCACGCCGCGCATCGCAGCCGGCGGCGAGCAGCAGGCTCAGCAGCCCCACGAACAAGGCCAGCGACCGGACGGCGAGACAGTGCATTGGCTCCGACCCTACGCCGGCCGGCGGCAGAGCGCCGAGCCGTCGGCAGCATCAAACAGCCGGACAGCCCGCGACGCGACGCCGAGCGTCACCGGCCCCCCAGGCACGAGCGCCCGGGCCTCATCGGCAGAGAGGCGCACCGTCCAGGGGAGCTCCCCGACCCGAAGGTGCGCGTGGGTCTCCCAGCCCATCGGCTCCAGCACCTCGACCACGCCCCGGATCTCGCCCTCGGCAGGCCGTACCGACACGGCATGGGGGCGCACACCGGCGACGACCCGCGCCGAGGGCTCGCGCTGCAAGAAGCTCCGCTCGACCGGAAGCCTGAGCCCGGGCGCCTCGAACAGGCCTGCGTTCCACGACCCGGTCGCGAAGTTCATGCCCGGGCTACCCAAGAACGAGGCCGTGTACTGGTTCACGGGCCAGTCGAAGAGCTCGTCGGGCGTGCCCACCTGTTGCACCCTGCCCTGGTGCAGCAGCACGATCCGGTCCGCGAGGGTCATGGCCTCGACCTGGTCGTGGGTGACGTAGAAGGTCGTGACACCGAGCTGCTGGTGCAGCTTCTTGAGGTCAACGCGCATCTGCGCCCTGAGGGCTGCGTCGAGGTTCGACAGCGGCTCGTCGAACAAGAAGACCTTGGGTCGCCGTACGATCGCCCGCCCCATCGCAACGCGCTGGCGCTGACCGCCCGACATCGCCCTCGGGAGCCGGTCGAGCAGCTCCGTCAGCCCGAGGATGCGCGCCGCTTCGTCGACAGCCCGGTCGATCTCGGGCTTCGGCGTACCGCGCACCGCCAGGCCGAACCCCATGTTCTCACGCACCGTCATGTGCGGGTAGAGCGCGTAGCTCTGAAAGACCATCGCGATGTCGCGGTCCTTGGGGGGCACCGCGTTCACGAGGCGGTCCCCGATCCAGATTTCACCTTCGGACGGCTCCTCGAGGCCTGCGAGCAGACGGAGCAGCGTCGACTTGCCGCACCCTGACGCCCCGACGACGATGAGCAGCTCCCCGTCGCGGACCTCGAGGTCGACGCCGCGCACGACCTGGGTGTCGCCGAAGCTCTTCTTGACGCCCTTGAGAAGCACCTGTGCCATGGTCCGCCCGCGTCAGGGTGCTTCTGGGAACTGCGGAAGCTGCTCCGCCCGGGCCTGCGGGACCAGGACCCGCGTGCTCAGCGGGGGCACGTCGACCAGCAGGCACCCGCAGGCCCCGCCCTCGTAGTCGTCGGGCAGCGCCGCCGGACACTCGACGACGTCACAGCCCTCGGTGCCAACGACCCAGCGCTGCTCCCGGTCGGCTCCCGGCATCAGGTCCACCAGCACGGTCCCGGGTGCAAAGGTCGTCGTCATGCGGTTGAACCCGAGCGCCTCAGCGCTGGACTCACTCGCCTTGGTCGGGTGGGTGTTGAGCACGACCATGGCCCGGTTGTTCTGGTAGCGGCGCTCGAACGCGAAGATGCCCGCATCCTGCTCGGCGCCAACACGCTCGGTCGACCAGTGCACATGCTGGGTTCCGTACTTCAGCTCGGGCATCGCCGCCCGGAGCCGCGCCATGGCCGCGTAGTGCCTGAAGGTGGGGTTCTTCGTGTCGTAGGCCCCAAAGGACCCCAACCAGAGCGGCTCCCGGTTCGCCGGGTCGTTCCCGCCCCTGAACTGCTGCTCCGTCCCGTAGTAGATACAGGGGATGCCGTCTTGCGTGAATTGCAGGTTGATGGCGTTGTGCAGGCGCGCGAGATCGGGCTGGTCGAAGAGGAATCGCGGCGTGTCGTGGTTGTCGATGAAATTCACCAGGAGCTGCTGCGGCGTGAGCGGCCTGCCATCGCGGCTCATCACCCCATTCTCGTTGCCCTGGTTGCCGTAGTTGACCTTGCGCTCCGCCCAGAGCTTCTCGATCTCGGTCGTGGGCGCGCCGTACTTGAAGACCGCGTCGTAGACCCTGAACTTCTGGCTGAAGTAGAAGACCGAGTCGAGCATCCCGGGTGCGGTGTACGAGCCGAGCAGCCAGTCTGCGCCGTCGAAGACCTCGCCGAACATGAAGAAGTTCTTCTTGCCGACCTGCCGCGCATACTCCCGCATGGCAGTCGCAAACTGGATCCAGAAGTCATGCTCGACGTGCTTGACCGTATCGATGCGGAATCC
>JBILLP010000174.1:0-6829 GCA_044376025.1 Bradymonadia bacterium | reverse complement strand
GAGGTGCTCGCGACGAAGGCCGATGTGTACAACCCCTTCGTGCCGCCGAGCTTCTACAGCCCCTACGATGTCGCCACCGACGTCCGCCGGATCGAGACCTTCTACCACGCGCGCGGCTACTTCGACGCCCGGGTCTCGGACTACCAGGTCGACGAGGCGCCCGACGACGAGCAGGCCACGGTCGAGTTCACGGTCGTCGAGGGGGAGCCATCCTTCGTGGATCGCGTGGTGTACGACCGCCGGATGCTCGGCCAGGTGGACGCGCGGGAGCTGCTGGCGGGGCTTCCGATTCGCGAGGGGCAGGTCTTTCGCGAGGCCGACATGCAGCGGGCGGCCCAGCTCATGCGGACCCGCATGCAGGAGAACGCCTACGCCCATGCCCGGGTCGAGGCGCGGGCCTTCGCCAACCGCGACAGCCGCACGGTGTCGGTGTACTACTTCTGGGACCGGGGGCCGGCGTGCGTGTTTGGTGAAGTCGTCGTCGAGGGGAACCGACGCGTGCCGGCCGACCTGATCGTCGGGACCATGCCCGCGAAGACCGGCGAGGTGTACCGGCAGTCGCTGCTTCGCGAGTCGCAGTTCCAGCTCTACAACCTCAACGCCTTCAACCTTGTCGAGGTCGAGGCAGAGCTCCCGAACCTGGGCGACTCGGTCTCGCTGCTCCGCGCCGTCGACGAAGGGACTCGTGCCGAACGACCGGAGCACCTGGTGGCGGCCGTCACCGCCGCCCCGCAGACGGAGGTGCGCGTGGCTGCCAGCCCGGACCTCTCGCGGCTCCGGGCGCTCGATCCCCGCGTGCGCCTTGTCGTCAAGGTCGTCGAGTCGCCAGGCGCCAACTACCGCGTGGGCGGCGGCGCCGGTGTCGAGTCAGGCCGGTCCGAGACCTACCTCAAGGGCAGCGCGCTCTGGCGGGGTGTCGTCAACCCGCTCAACCGGGTCGAGGCGGAGACCCGTGTCGGTTACGCGTGGCTCGCCAACGGCTTCAGCCTGCTCGGGGAGTCACTCGGCTGGACCGAGCCGACGGGCGACGACATCGCCGCGCAGTCCGGCGTCGTCGGCACCGCCAAGCTCGGCTTCGTCAGTCCGCGCCTCATCGCGGAGCACTACGACCTGACGAGCTCGGTGCGCTACGAGGAGGGGCTGGAGCCCGGCTACCGGTTTCGTTCGCCGAGCGCGCAGGTGGGTGTCGCGCGCGCCTTCTCGCGACGCCTCAAGGCCGACGTGGGGTACGGGGTTGACATCTTCTTCATCCCGGAGGACGCGCTCGACGCGGCGGCGGCCGGCTCGCTGACCCTGCCCAACCAGTTCAGCCTCGCGGCGGTGAGCTTCGGCGTCACGGAGGACCGCCGCGATGACCCCCTGCAGACCCGGTCCGGACTCTTCGCGCAGTTGCAGGGCAAGCTCGGCGAGAGCGTGGTGCTCGGTGACTCCTCGTATGTGCGGCTCGAACCCGAGGTCAGGTACTTCGCACCCCTGCACCGACGGCTGGTCGTGGCCGGCCGCGCCCGGACAGGGCTCCTGTGGAACGTCGGGACGACGGAGGTCCCGCGAACCGAGAGCTTCTACCTCGGGGGCGGAGACACGGTACGCGGGTTTCCGCAGGGGCGGCTCTCGCCGAACGACTACACGGAGCCTGACGCCGTCGCGCGGCAGACGGGCGTGTCGCTGAGCCGGGATGCCGGCTGCCTGCGGCGCGACGAGGCTTCACGCTGCACGCCGGTCCCGGTCGGCGGCTGGACAAGCTGGCTGCTCAACCTCGAGCTTCGAGGCGAGATCGGGCGCAACTGGCTCTATGGCACGGCCTTCATCGATGGCGGTGGCGTCGGGCGGGACTCGGTCTCGTACGCGTTCGATGCCGCCGATGAGGGGACGCAGTGGGCGGTCGGCACCGGGCTGCGCATCGCCACGCCGATCGGGCCTGTGCGGTTCGACGTTGGCTGGCGCCTCACCGACCCGGCGGCCTACGCCACCCTCGACCGGCTCAACTTCTACCTGGCGATCGGGGAGGCATTTTGAGCGAACCGGAGACACCGGCACCCGAGGCGCTCCCGCCCGGGCTCGACCCAGGGACATCGGCGCCCGCGGGTGATCCGCCGGCCCGGTCGCGGTCGGCCCTGCGCTGGGCGGGCGTCGTGCTACGCTGGAGCCTCTGGTCGCTGCTCGCGGCGGTTGTCGCGCTCGTGCTGTTCGCGAGGACGGAGGCCGGCCAGGAGCGGATCCGGCGCGCGGTCGAGGAGGCTGCCAACAGCGCGATGCAGGAAGGCTCGGTTCGCGTGGGGTCCGTCGGCGGCTCGCTGCTCGGGCTGGCGGAGTTCGGTGACGTCGTCGTCTCCGATGGCTCCGGGCGGGCCGTGGTCTCGGTGCCAGAGGTGTCGATCCGGTTCGGGCTCTGGGAGCTGCTCCGGCGCGAGGTCCACGTTGAGCGGCTCTCGATCCGGGGGGCGGCGATCGAACCCCGGATCCTCGATGACGGCGGTATCGACCTCGCGCGCCTCTTCAGGATGTCGGCGCCGTCGGATGCCGATGCCCCGCTGCCGGTGTCGCTGCGGGTCGACCAGATCGCGGTGTCGGAGTCACGCTTCGTGCTCCGCGATGCCCGAAACCAGGACGCCCGGGTTCTGGTCGTTGAGGACTTCGCGCTGGAGTCGGCGCTTCGACTCGACCGCAACGGCGACCTTGACCTCGACATCTCTAGCCTGGGCTGCCGTGCTGCGGTGGGCGGCCTCACCCGGTTCGCGCTCCCGTTCGCGCTCGTGTCGACCAGCGTGATGCTGCGTGGCGAGCGGGTAGACCTCATCGTCTCGCGCTTCTCGGTCGGCCAGACGAGCCTGTTTGGGTTCACCGGTCGTCTCGACCTGGCCGCCGGTGGCAGGGAGCCCTTCAAGAGCGTGGAGATCGACCTGCCGAAGGGGGTGATCACGCCCGACGTGGCGAGCGCCTTTGTCCCCGGCCTTGAGCTAGTTGAGCCGATCACCATCAAGGGGAGCTTCGGCGGCCCCCCCGAGCGTGTCGAGGCGTCGGTATCGGTCGAGGGGCCGGGAGAGCCCGTCGTCGCAGCGGTTGCGTTCGATGTGACGCACCCAGCCACGCCGCGGTATGAGGGCTCGCTGCTCGTGACCCGGTTCGATCCGGCGAGGTGGGTGAGCGGGCTGCCGGTGTCGGCCGACCTTACCGCCCGGTTCGGCTTCGACGGCGTGGGCATCACTCCCCGCGACCTAGGCCTGCGCGCTGAGATCGACATGGGCCCAAGCTGGCTGGCCGGAGTCCCCGTGGAGCGGATCTACGGGAACATCCGGGTGCGCGGGGACTCCGTCGAGCTGACGCAGCTCGAGGGGGCCGCGCTCGGCGCGGAGGTCACGGCACGTGGCTCGGCAAGCCTCGGCGGTGCGGTCGAGCTGCACCTGGACGCGCGGGCGCCCGACCTCGAGGCCGCGGAGGCGTTCGCGCCGGAGTCGCTCCGCCCGACACGCGGAACCGCGCGCGTCTCGGTCGACATCGCCGGCCAGGTGCCGGTCGGCGAGTATGCTGAGCTCCTGAGGCTGCCGCCCCTCGAGCTCGTGCGACGCCTCGCACCCGGGATCCAGGCCGACATCGACGTCGATGCACGGGGCCTCGCCGCCGGTCCTCACCGGCTGGACCGCCTTCGCATCGAGGCCAGCAAGCCGCCCGAGCGTGACGCCAAGGCGACGCTCACCGCGACCGCGAGGGGGCTGACCTCGGGGCCGGTGCGTGACGGTCGCGCCGACCTGCGCATCGACGTCACCGGGACAAGCGCCACGCTCTCGTTGCAGGCTGATGCCGGCCAACTCGGTCGTCTTGCCGTCGAGGGCGGACTCGACGTGCTGCCCGAGCGTGCGACGCTGGCACTTCGACAGTTCGAGGCGGCCGCGGCCGGGTTGACGCTCCGCTCGCGGGAGCCCGCGACGCTCGTTGCCGAGCTCGCTCCCGGCTACGAACCCACGGCATTCTCGCTCGACGGGCTGAGCATCGCGCTTCAGCACGGGCGCCTCGAGGCGTCCGGGCGCGTCGACCTCGCCGGGCCGCTCGATGCCCGGCTCGACGCGACGGGCGTCCGGCTCGCCGACCTTGTCGGGCTGGCCCGGTTCGTTCGGCCGGGTGTGGCGTTCCCCGAGGGCGAGCTCGGCTTTGCGGTCCGCGTCGGCGGCAACGCCGCCGCCCCGACCGTTGCGGTCACGTCGAGGCTTGCAGGGCTGCGCCACGCAGGCGTCGGCCCCTACGACGTCACCCTCGACGCGGGCTACCGGCCCGGTGACGCGTCATCCAAGCTCCGCATCTCGCAGTCGGGTGCAGTCATCGCCTCGTTCGACGCGTCCGGGCCGGTCACGCTCGATCCCGCGACCGGCAGGCTGTGGTGGTCACGGACGCGACCCCTGGCCGCCGCGTGGCGCACCGAGGCGGTCGAGGTCGCACCGCTGCTTGCCCTTGTCCCGGGACTCGGCCTGGGTGATCCCGGCGCGGTCATCCGCACGGCCGGCTCGGTGTCCGGAACACTCGATTCACTCCAGCTCCGGGGTGAGGCGTTCGTGACCGACCTGCGGGCTACGCTGATGGTCGAAGGACGCGAAGTCAGGCTTGATGGCCTCGGCGCGGACACCAGCTTCGCCTACGTTGCCTCGGGCGCGGGCCCGCCTTCGTTCGAGGGCGGGGCGGTTGTCCGCTGGGGCAGCTCAGCGCTTGCGACGGCGCAGGTGCGCCTCGACGCGGACATCAGGCCGCTGCTCGAGGACCCGGCTCTGGCGGCCACGTGGGCGACGACCGTCAAGGGTGAGGTGGCGGTCGAGGTCCCCGAGAGGGAACTCTCGAGCCTGCCGGCCCCGGTGGTCGGGTTGACCGGGCTCAGGGGCGGCCGGCTCGGGGCGAAAGCGCGCTGGTCGAACCACGGGATCATGCCCGAACTGGCGCTGAGCCTCACGGGCCGCGGGCTCGAGCGGCCTCCGCTGGAACCGGTCGGGTTTGATGTCTCGGTCACGTCGACCGACCGCACGGTCGCATCGGCGAACCTCGACTACGGGGACCTCCGGGTCGCGTCGCTCGAGGCGTCGATCGAGGCGCGCATCGACGCGCTCGTGGAGCCGGCGGTGCGGGCGACGCGGGCCGTCGCGCTGCGCGTGACCACCGGCGCGCTCCCGGTCTCGCTCCTCGCCCCGCTGGTGCCGTCGATGGCCTCGCTCGGCGGCGTCGCGGAGGGCTACGTCGACGTGACCGGAACGGTGCTCGCGCCCCGGGTGACGGGTCGAGTGGCGGTCCGTGGGATCCCGATGCAGCCGAGTGGCGAGGTCGTGGCAGGCATCGAGTTCACGGCGTCTGCGACCCATGCCGCGGTTGACGTCATCACCTGCGGTTCGACCGATGGCACCACGCCCGACGCCACGCCACTGCAGGCCCGGCTTGAGGTGTGCATCCCGCCTGGAGCATGGGCAGGCGTGCTCGCCGGTCGCGGCCTGCCAGATGTGAGCGGCTGGCCGCTCATGGCCCGGGTGTTCGCCCACGAGACGCCCGTGGAGTCGCTGCCCACGGCGCTGCTGGCCGGCAGCGCGGTGAGCGGGCTGCGCGGTCGGTTCGATGCCGACCTGCTCGTGGGCGGGACGATCGCGTCGCCGGTCGCGTCAGGGGCGGTGCGCCTTCGGGACCTCGGCGCCACGTTTGCGGCGCTGAACCGGCGGCTCGAGAACGTTGCGGCCGACATCCGGTTTGAGCCCGAACGCGTCAGGCTCGAGCGGCTCGAGATCGCGGAGTCCTCGTCGAGCCTGACAGGTCGGGGAGAGGTGGTGCTGTCTGGTGTGTCGCCGACGAACGCATCGCTCGACCTCGCGCTCAGGAATTTCCTGGTCACGGACGCCAAGGGGTCTGCGGTGTTCGTCAGTGGCGGAGTGCAGGTCGCGGGCGCCCGGGCCGGTGAGGGATGGCGGGCGACGACGACCATCCGCGACTCGCTGGTCGTGGTCCCTGAGTATGCCGTGTCGTCGACCTACGGCCCGACCGCGCTGAGCGGGGACATCCTGTTCGTCGGAGAGGACGTCGAGCCGGCAGAGGTCGGCAAGCGGAACCCGGCGCGCATCGACGCAGGCGGCTCGAGCGGGGGCGGACTGCCGCGCATCGACGTCGCGGTGCGCACCGCCGGGCGAAACCGGGTCCAGCACACCTACGCAGACCTGACGTACGGGATCGACCTCAACGTCGCGATCGAGGGAGACGACATCCGGCCGGTTGGCAGCGTGACGATCCCTGACGGCGAGGTCAGGTTCACCGGCAAGGTGTTCAAGGTGACGCGAGGCGTGCTCTCGTTCGACGGGGTTGGAGAGAACCCGTTCGACGCGCTGGTGGATGTCCGGGCAACCCATCCCCTGAGCGCGAAGGTCGCGGAGAACCTGCCCGAGTCGAGCTCGGGCACGCCCTCGGTGTCGATTGCGGTCAGCGGGACGCTGTCTGGCCCCCGCATCCAGTTCGAGTCTGATCCGGCGCTTCCGCAGGAGGACATCCTGTTCGTGCTGCTGACCGGGCGACCCCTGGTCAGGGAGGAGACGACGACCGGCGACGCGGTCTCGGCGCAGCAGCAGGCACTCTCGACGGCGGGCAACCTCTTTCTGGGGCTGCTCAGCGATCGGCTGCCGGGCGTCGGGGTCGACACGCTCACCATCGAGGGTGACACCCAGACGGGCAGGGCGGTCTCTCGCGTCGAGGGCGGAAAGTACCTCACCGGGGACCTGTTCGTCTCGGGTACCTACATCCCGCAGGCGCGCGAGGACGAGAACGACTTCGAGGTCGCACTCGACTGGATCATGGTCCGGTGGGGAGCCGACTCGCTGCG
>JBILLP010000173.1:0-6831 GCA_044376025.1 Bradymonadia bacterium | reverse complement strand
TCACCCCGTTCTGCGCGCACGATCACATGGGGTCCGGCGAAGTCGGCGATGTGCATCCAGATGTCGTTGCCGCGGGCGATGCGAAAGGTCAGCTGGTCGTTGTCGGCGCCGCCCCGCCCGACGAGGATCGCGTTGCCGACCGTCGAGGTGAAGGGGCGGTAGCAGAGCCGTGATGTCGCGGCGCGCGCTGACGGCGGCGCCTGCGGCCTGCGGCAAAGCCCCGCGCCGCGCGCGGTGGCCTCGACCTCGGCAAGCGCCGCCTCCGCGTCGGCGGCAAGGCAGGCGGCGATGCAGGCGTCACAGGTCGCGAGATCCTGCTCTGCGGCGACCGAGCGCGAAAGTGCGTGCTCGGCACCGCGCTCGTACTTGCGAGCGCGCCGGTACCGCGCCTCGATGTTGCCGGCGAAGTCAAGCGTCGGGTCGAGCTGGAGCGTCACCTGCGGCGTCGCAGGATCGAACCAGTCGATCACGGTGATCGACGAGGCGGAGGCGTGGGCCGCGCTCCAGGCACCCTGGAGCAGGTCGGCCTCGCGACGGACCCGCGGTGCCTCTGCGGCGCGGTCGATGTCAGCCTCGAGCGCCCGGAGCCGCGAGACGATGCGCGCGCGCGACTTCTTGAGCGATGCGAGCAGCCGCTGGCGCGCCTCGTCGAGCCGGGCCCGCTCCTCGGCCTCGTCGTACCAGCGCTCGATGAAGGCATCGGGCGCGGCGTCGACGGGCCAGCCCGTGCGCACCCCCCGGTGCGGGTCAGGCGGCGCCGGGGGGGCGACCCACGGCGCGCAGGCACGGAGCCCGCGATCATCGTGCCGGAGCGGCAGCAGCGACGACACGACCACGCCTCGCTCCAGCAGCAGGGCGTTGCCATGGCGCCCGGTCAGCTCGGCCACCAGCTCGACGACGCCGTCGTCGAGCGAGAACGAGAGGCGCGCGATGCGGTCACCGGGCAGCAGCGCGATCTCGAGCAGCACGGCAGAGAGGATCCGCGCCCGGAGCAGCATGACGAAGGCGGGAGGCGTCGCGGGAGCCGGAGGACGTCGCGAGATCCGGTGCATGCGGCAGAGCCGGTCGCCGACGCGGAGCAGCAGCAGCATGGCCCCGGTGCCCGGACGCCAGCACTCGAGCACAAGGGCGCCAGCCTCGTGCGTCGCGTGGACCCCGCGGATCCGCGAGCCGACGAGCTCGGGTAGGCCCCAGGCGACGACCGAGGAGAGTTCATCGAGGGTCAGTGACAAAAAACTCCAGCCCGCACGAGAAGTTGTCGATGTCGACCGCGCGAGCGTTGACCGCCTGCCCCACGGGCGCCTAATCTATGCTGATGTATGTAACTGCATCGGGATAGGTGCCCTGGCAAGTTCGGTGGTGAGGCCTGTGAGCAAGCAGACGGCTGGAGCAGTCATTCATCGAAACGTCGCGCTGATCGCGTGCGACACGCCCGCCACGTTGGCGGAGACGGCCCGCAAGCTCGAAGAGCTGGGGGACATCGATCTGGTGACGCTCGGTGACCGTCACTTCATGATCCCGGCGCGTCAGGTTTCGCGCGTCCTCGCACGACTCAAGGCGCTGGGCCAGTTCCCCCGACTGCTGGGCGAACCGGTCTTCGAGCACCGCGAAGAGGGTGCCGACGCCGAGCCCGCCCCCACGGAGAACGGGTGATGTCGAATCCAGCCGAGGACTTGCTGAAGGTGTACGGCGCGGCGACGGTTGCGAAGTTCGCGTTGCACCATGGCCTGCCGGGACAGGATCCCTTCGTCGAACTGACCGAGTTCTTCGCCAACCGCGCGACCCGCCAGAAGATCGTCGACTCGCTGCCGGCTGATGTCCGGGGCTTCTTGGGCTTCCTTGACGAGATCGGCCGCCGGCTCCGCGGCGAGCGGCTCAAGAAGCGCTGGTTCCTGCACGGCTACGAGGAATTCGAGCGCCTGATCGAGCCCCTGCTCGAGAAGGGCATCGTGCTCGCGGGCAACCTCGGCTCGCGCGAGGCGCTCTCGCTCGAGACGGTCTACGAGCAGGGCCTGATGCAGCAGTGGGTGCAGGTCACCCCGGGCTTCGAGGGCCTCGCGGGCGAGCCCCCCGCACCGCGCGAGGTGGTCGAGAAGGTCGCTGACCCCACCGAGTCCACGCTGCTGCGCCGCACCCTCACGGTCGAGCTCAACCTGCTCAGCCTCACCCGGTTCGTCGAGCGCAACGCGATCCGGCTCAACCGCGACGGATCGCCGCACCGGACCGACCTCAAGGCCCTCGCGCCGCTCGTGGTCGAGCGCACCCGCATGAACGAGCGCGGCGAGTACGTGGTCGATCCGCTGCAGATCGACGGCTGGGACGTCGTCACCTTCCTGCTCTCCACCGCCGTTGCGCTCGGCCTGATCGAGCGCCGCGACGACCTGCTCCGCACCACGCCCGCCTGCAACGACTACTTCATCAAGCCGGCGCTCGATCGCTGGCCGCTGCTGCAGCGCGCCGTCGAGCAGCAGAAGACCTGGAGCGAGTTCGACGCCCAGCTCTGGTTTCAGGCCGGCGAGCCCCCCCTCACCGGACAGGGCCACGGAGGATTCCTCAACGAGGGTGGGCGTGCCGCAGGGCTCGCCGGGCCGCGCGGCAGCATCGTCGCCGCGCTGCGGCGCCTCAACCTCGAGGACTGGTTCGACGTCGAGGAGACCACCCGCACCATCGCCTCGCTCGAGCAGACCTACCTGCGCACCGTGCTCCCCGTCGCACCGATGGATGACCGCGTGGTCGAGGGCTTCGTCCACTCCGTCATCACGCAGCTCCTGCCTCACATCGGGGCGATCGAGCTCGGCAAGTCTGCCACGTCGGGTGTCCCCCGCGCACGCATCACCGACGTCGGTCGGCTCATGTCGGGGGTGCCGTCACCGGCCGATGAGCCCTCGGGCAAGGGCGCGATCCTCGTCGAGCCCACCTTCGAGATCACCTGCTTCCTCGACCTCGCGTCGCTCGCGCTGCTCTACGACCTCTCGCGCTTCGCCGAGGTCGTCAAGACGAGCGAGCGCGTGGTCCGGTACAGGCTGACCGGTGAATCGGTGCAGTGGGGCTATGCCAAGGGCTACACGGCGGAGTCGATCTTCGCCTCGCTGACCCGCTACTCGAGCCAGTCCGTTCCGCCCTCGGTGCGCTTCGCCCTGCAGGACTGGGAGCGGCTGCACCGCCGCGTCACCGTCTTTCTCCACGGCGATATCATCGCGGCGACTGGCAAGGCCGACCCCGAGGTCGTGCAGTCCGGCGTCACCTTCGCCATCGACAACCGCGACCACGTCGACCGCATCGACGCGGTCCACACCTTCGTCCTCGCCGGCAACCACGACCCGATCGAGCGGGCGCTCACTGCCCACAAGCCGCGCGTCATCGACTACAACGGCCCGATCGTCCCCTCGCTCCTCTGGGCCGACGGCGACAGGCTCCGCGCCCCGACCGGGGCCACCGACCTCCGCATCATCTCGAAGCTCCAGGCGCTCTGCGTCAGCGAAGAGGACGAGACCTACCGGATCGACCCCGCGCGGGTCGACGCCGTCTTCGGCGCCGAGGAGGGCTACGCGCGCCTCATCGACTTCTTGCGCGGCGCCATGGCCAATGGCCTCACCGCCGAGCGCGAGCTGCACCTCAAGAAGTCACTCGGCCACCCGGCCCAGGCGCGCGTCGAGACGATGGAGGTCCTCATGCTCGGGAGCGCGGAAGACGGTGACCGGGTCGCCCGGATCGCCGACCTCGAGCCCTTCATCGCCGCACGCCTCGGACCGAACGCCTTTCGCGTGGTCCCCGGAACGACCTCGAAGCTGCTCACCGCACTCAAGAAGCACGCCGTCGCGGTCCCGTCACGCTGAGCCCGCCAGCAGCCCTCCGCGCCCCCAACTACCGGGGCCTCGTCGGGTAGGGTGCCGGCCCCATGCCCGTCTTCGCGCGCGTCGTGGCATTCTCCTCGCCCGCGCGGGCACACGTCAGCACCTCCACGCTCCGCTCCCACCGGCAGGCGCCGTCGATGCAGCGGCAGGCCTCCGGGTCGATCGCCGACAGGCAGGCCCCCACCGGAGAAGACGCGCACAGCGGCGTCTCGTCGGCAGGTGCGCAGGTCGCGCCTCCGCAGGCGTCTGACACGCAGTCACTGTCGGTCGCGCACAGGCCGACCTCGAAGGCCACCACGTCGGTGCGATCCCGGAGCCGGCGAAAGGGGTCCGGCTCCTCACCCCACGCGTACGGCCTTGAACTGCCGCTGTTGACGACGGGCTCGACGACCGCACAGCCCGCCACCACGCCGAGCAGCAGCGCCATGAACGCACTCTTTGACGCGCCGCGGGGGCGTTGGTACTTCACCTGAGCGTCTCCGGACTCGCAGCAATTGGCCGGTCACAGGATGCACGAGGCACCAGAGAAAACAAGGTCTCGGCGTCCGAGGATCTCCGAACGGAGGCTGCTCATCGCGGGGTTCGTCGCCGCACTCATCGTCGTTGCCGGAGCGCTCATCACCCGGCCCGACGAGGCGCTGTCGCGGGCGGTCGCGAACAGGGTCGTGGCCGCAGCGGCCGCCCACGGCGTCGTGGTCGAGCTCGGCCGTGCGAGGCTCCTCCCCTTCTCGGTGGAGTTCGGCGTGATCGAGGCCACAGCGCGTCGACCGGCGGGGCTCCCTGCGACCGCTCGGATCGATGCCTCCCGGGTCGTGGTCGCCTGGGTGCCGACCCTCTCCCCGCGGCTCGGGGTCAGGCTCACGACAGCCCGGATCGAGGGTGCTCACGCCGTCGTCGAGGACCCACGGCCGGCCGCAGCGACGAGCGCTCCCGCAACGCCGGCTCCCGGGCCGGCCGCCCCCGCCCGGCCGGCAGCGCGCAGGGCGACCTCGACGGCGAGCACATGGTGGTCGCTCGAACGGGTCGATGCGGCCGGGATCTCCGTGCAGGCGCCCGGCATGCGGGTCGAGGTCAAGCTGGTGCTGCCGCAGGGCCGCAGGCTCGACACCGCGTGGCAGGGAACGCTCGCTCTGCGGGGCGAGAACGGGGCGCAGGGGTTGGCGCTCTCTGCCGACGGCGAAGACGCTGCGGCGTCGCTCGACCTGTCGCTGCGCCCAGGGCCGGCAGGCACCTGGGATGCCGCGCTCGCGCGCCGCGGCGGCGCACTCGAGTCGGTGCGGCTCACCGGGATGCGGCGCGAAGGGGGCGCGTGGAGGGCCGGCGAGGTGGCCGCGTCCCGGGAGCAGCCTCCGGACGGCGCCCGCGAGGCTGCGCTGGCCCGCAACGTCCTGGTCGAGTGCGCCGCGGGCCGCTGCCAGGCCTCAGCAGAGAACCTGTCGATCGAGGCGGCCCCCTACCCGCCCATGTCGCTCGACGCCCTTCGCCTCGACGCGGGCGGTGAGACCGTCACCGCCGAGGCAGCCCTGCGGCTGGCCACCGGAGTGCTCGGCGTATCGGCGACACTCCACGGGGCGCGGCGCTGGCGCATCGGACTGACGGCGAGCCAGGTGCGGCTCGAGGAGCTGTGGGACGCGCTCCAGCCGCCGCTGCGCGACGCCGTGGCGCTGGGCTCGGGCAGCGAGGGCTCCGCGGCCGGGCGCGACGCCTGCGACGGGTCTGGCGACGGGTCGTGCGGCGACCGACCACCCTGGCCCGTGCGAGGCCTGATCGATGGCACAGTCACCGCAGAGGGAGACCGGGGGCGCGCGTCGTTCTCGACCGACCTCTCATTCGTCGACGCGACGGTCGACCTCGACGCACTGGCCTCTGAGCCCGTTGCGGGGCTGAGCGGCCAGCTCCTGCTGGCGGGAGCCGTCTCGCGGGCGGATCGCTCGTGGCAGCTCAGCCGGGCGACCCTGATCGTCGGTGATGTGCAGCTCGATGCCTCGGGCTCAGGGGCCTGGCCGGGCCCGACCGCGACGGCAGAGATCGACATCCTGATGCCGCCGGTCGAGGTAGGCCGCATCCGACGCAGCCTGCCGCCGGCGCTGATGCCGTGGCTGTCGGGCGCACGCATCGAGGGTGCGATCGGCTTTCGGGCCTGGCTCGACATCGATGCCTCGATGCCGCGCGCCGGCGTGAGCGAGTTCGAGCTGCTGGCGCGAGACCTGCGGGTCGAGTCGCTGAGCGGGGTCTCGCTGCCGGAGTTCTCCGCCGATCGCGTCACGCGGCTGCCAGCCCGGCCGGGGGCTGGCTGGCCATCTGTGGACTCGCGGGGCTGGGTCACACTCGGCGAGCTTGCCCCGGGCACCGTGCGGACACTCCTCGCCGCGGAGGACGACGCCTTCTTCAGGCACTCGGGCTTCGACTGGCGCGGCATCGAACGGGCACTCGCGCGCAACTATGCCGCCGGAGCCTTCGTCGCGGGTGGGAGCACGCTCACCCAGCAGGTCGTCAAGAACGTCTACCTGACCCAGGAGCGCTCGCTGGCGCGCAAGTTCCAGGAGGCAGTGCTCACCTGGCTGCTCGAACAGCGGGTCCCCAAGGAGCGGATCCTCGAGATCTACCTGAACACCGCGCGCTTCGGACCCGCGCAGGTTGGCATCGAGCGCGCCGCACGCGACTACTTCGGGACCACAGCGCGCGAGCTGACCCGCGCAGAGTCGATGCTGCTCGCGTCGATGCTGCCGTCGCCCGCGGTCTTCGGGGCGCGCTACCTCGCGGGCGAGATCGATCCAACGCGCCTCGAGAAGATGCGCCACGTGGTCGCCAACCTGGAGCGCGACGGCTCGATCGGCGTTGCAGAGGCCAACGCGTTGCGCGCCCGGATCGCATCGGGACGGCTCTCGGACCGCGCCCCCCGGAGGCCCCGGGGCGCGCCGTGAGCTGCCGGGCCGGTCCCCGGCCATGACGCAGCGCGCCTTGAAGCGCCGTTCGG
>JBILLP010000172.1:0-6844 GCA_044376025.1 Bradymonadia bacterium | reverse complement strand
GGCACTGGCCCAGCGGGCTCCATCTGCCCCGGAACCTGCCGCGCCCGAACCACTCGCCGGGCTGGCGCCGGAGCCCTTCAAGCCCGTGACCGACGCGGCGACCGCGGCGCTCGGCGCGCAGCTCGCAGCCGCGCGGAGAAACGTCTGGATCGCGTCCGCCATCGCCGCATTGGCGCTGGTCGGGGTCGTGGGGATCATGGGGCAGCGCTCGGCAGGCGTGCCTTCGGAGGCGCCGGTGACGAGTGCGGAGGCGCCGGCTGCTGTGAGCCGCGTGGTCGTGGAGACGCAGCCGCCCGGAGCGGTCATCAGCGTGGACGGGGTCGTCCGTGCGGAGGCCACACCTGCCGAACTGCTCCTCGCCGCCGACAAGGCCGTGACGCTGAGCCTGGCGAAGCCTGGCTACGTGACCGTGACGGAGTCGTTGACGCCCAAGGCCGGCGCCGCCGCGGTGATCTCGCGGCCGTTGGTCATTGATCCAAACTCGCCTGAGGCGCCCATCGGCTCGGTGCGCGTGGTCTACACGCCGCCCGAGGCCACGGTGTTCGTCGATGGTGTCCTCGAGGGCAGCGGGTCGCCCGTGCTGGTCGACAACCTCACGCTCAACGCAGAGCACACGTTGCGCCTGGCGGCAGACGGCTACGAGAGCATCTTCTTTCCGTTCAAGCTCGACAGCCGCGATGTGCTTGAGGTGCAGTTGCAGATGGCCAAGGCCGTCGCGCTCGGCAAGGTGCGCATCGTTTCGGAGCCGCCCGGTGCAGAGGTCTGGATTGCGGGCGAACGCGCAGGCGTCACACCTCTCGATGACTTCGAACTGCCAGCCAGCCAGAGCTACACGGTCGAACTCCGCAAGGATGGCTTTGTGCGGTGGCGTGGTGCGATCGTGGTCAGGCAGGGTGAGAACCCGCCGGTTGACGTGAGGCTGCGCGGGGCCGGCGGGGGCGCTCCGCCCGCGGCAGCTGAGAGCGAGGCTCCGGCCAAGTCGAGGCGTGGTGCCGGGGCGCCCCGCCGCGACACCGCGAACCCCAACGAGCCGAACGACGACGGCAAGTACCCGCTGCTCCTGGGTCAGTAGCCGCTACGGGCAGGAGCTTCCGAACGGGGCCGGCGCCGGAACGGCCGGCACCCTGCCGCCTGTCGCAGACGCCAAGAAGCAGGCGAGCTGATACCGCACCTCGGGAATCCAGGCCGAGATGCTGTGTCCGTCGTGGACGCCGTCATTGGCCCACTGCACAACTGCGGCGGTGTAGGGCTGCCCGTTGAGCGCACGGTTGCCAGAGACCGGGTAGGTCAGCAGCCCAGCCCGGTCGTCGAGTCCCAGGCTGCGCTGCGTGCCGGGCCACACCTCGGTGCCGGCCTGCACGGTGCCGAGCGCAAGGGCCATGGCGTCGAAGATCGGGGTCGGGAAGTAGCTGTCCGCGGCGCCGACCGGCTCGTAGATCGAGCGTGCTGTCGCTCCCTCGAGCGGTCGACGGGCGATGCGCGCCGCGTAGACCATCGGCTCCGACGGTTCCCATGCCAGCTCGAGCAGGTGCATGGCAGGGTGCAAGAAGCTCAATGGGCCTGAGCGGAGCAGGCCCCGGAGGGTGTTGGCAGCGCCTGGGATCAACTGGGTCTGCAGGATGAACCAGCTCCAGTAGCCGCCCGCTCCGGTGGGAGCGACGGCGCGCACGCGGGGTTCAACCGGGGCGAACATGTTGGTGTACATGCCGCCCATGCTCTGGCCGGTCGCCATGACGTTGGCGGCGTCGAACCGAACACCTCCCTCGGGCCACGCGAAGCCGGTGCAGCCCTCGAGGCTGCCGATCGAGAGGTTGGCTCTCAGCAGCCAGTCAAGCAGGAGTCGTTGCTCGATGACCCCTTGGCGGAAGGTATCTCGAAATGACTTGAGGTTGGCGAAGTTGATGTAGGCGATGTCGCTTGCGCCCGGGATCCGCTCCGGGTTGACGGGCAGGGCGGAGCCGAAGGTTGCGAAGCCGTGGCTCCCGAGCGTCAGCGCAACACCCTCGCCGGTGGTGTTGTCCGGACCGCGGTCAACGGCCTGGGTGGAGAGCCCGCCGGAGCCGTGGAAGTACAGCGTGACCGGGTAGCCGGCCTCGGGCATCGGGAGCTTGGGCACCGTGATGACGACCGGGATCTCGGTCTGTCGCTGCTGGATGGGAGTCCCTGCGTCGTCGAACGCGAAGAGTCCTCCGGCGTTGAAGGGCGGAGTACCGGTCTGGAACTCCGGCACGACGGCTGTCCCGTGGAGCTCGCAGTAGGTGGCGTGATCGCCGTCGACAGCGTCGGGGCGAAGGTTGGTGACCTCGACGTCGAAGCTGGCGCGCACCGACTCAGAGATGCGGCGGAGGTCGTCGACGACGTCACTCGTGGTGAAGACCGTCGCGGCCGCGATCTCGTCGGCGGGACGCGATTCTTCTGCGAGCAGGGTCCGGAGCGGCGCGTACAGGCCGCGTGCCCGCTGCCACGTGGCCGCTGGCGTACCGGGCGGCACCGGGGCGTCGGCCGCCAGCAGGCCGTTGAGGACCGAACTCGAGGCCAGGGGGGCTCCAGAGGCGTTGCCCCACGAGCGTCGCACGACGAACGCGTAGGTCGTGCGCGGCCGCAGCACGATACCCGGCACTGGAGCGACCGCGAGGACATGGTCGGGCGTGTAGATGTCGCGTTCGAGGACGCGCGCAACGACCGGCTCGCGCTCGCCGCGGTGCGGGGACCGCGGGTCAACCACGACCAGCTCGACGGTGCCGCCAGACTCCGCCGGTATGGGCGTCGCCTCATCGCCCGGCGCAGGTGCCTCGCCGAAGGTGAACCAGGCGACCGGCATCATCGCATAGCCGTCCCGGTCGGCGGCGATGCTTGCAAGGTCACGGACAAGGCCGAGCCGGTTGGGATTGGGCCATTCGCCGAGGGCGATACGCCCGGATGCATCGCGCCTGAGGTCTGAAGGCCACGGTATCGCCCACCAGTCGGTGAGGCTGCCGTCGTCGGCCAGGCTGCCGAGTTCGAACCGGACTGCCGGGTCGGCGTCGCTGGCGTCGTCGTCGGTGGTGTCCTCGACTGCGCCGGAGTCGGTGCCGACCTCGACGTCGCCGGAGCCAAGCCCGGAGTCGGCGTCATCCTCGACGTCACCGGAGCCAAGCCCGGAGTCTGCGCCAAGCCCGGTGTCGGCGCTGTCGGGATTGGCATCGGAGCCGTCTGCGCCGCAGGCCAGCAGCCCCGACCAGAGCAGGACCATGGGGGTGTCTGCCCAGGGGGAGCGGAGGCGGGGACGGCTGCGCATGGGGACTCCTAGAAGTTGATCCGTCGCATCACAAACCGGGGCAGGTGCCGGATCACCAGCATCACCGCCCGCCACATCGCGGGGGTGTAGAGGAGCGGCGTGCCACGGTCGATGGCATCGCTGACCTGCCGCGCGACCTGGTCAGGTTCGCCGGCGAACGGGGGCGGGCGCAGGCCAGCGGTCATGCCGGTCTTCACGAAGCCCGGCTTGACGCAGATGGTGACGAGCCCCGAGGCGCGCCACTTGTGGTCGAGCGCCTCGAGGTAGTGGCTGAGTCCGGCCTTGGAGGCCCCGTAGATGCCCACCGGCTTGCGGCCCCGGTCTCCCGCGACCGACGAGAAGACACAGAGCGTCCCGCCGCCCTGCGCCAGCAGCCGCTTGCGGGCCAGCTCGCAGAAGGCGACCGTGTTCGCGAGGTTGACGGTGAGGAGCCGGCGCGCGAAGTCGGTGTCGGCCTCGAGTGCGTCCTGCGTGGCGAAGAGGGCCGCGGTCACGACGACCGTGTCGACGCGCCCGAGCGCGTTCCACGCGCCGTCGATTGCTGCCCCAAAGGACTCGGGGGCATCGAGGTCGCAGTGCGCGACGCTGACCGTGACGTTGCCGCGCACGCGCAAGTCGGCGGCGCTCCGCTCGAGGTCCTCGAGGTCGCGGCCAAGCAGTACCAGGGAGTCACCCCGCTCTGCCCGGACACGTGCGAGGGCGCGGCCCATGCCGCGGGAGGCACCGAGGATGACGATGTTCATGGAGATCCTTGGTCGGGAGGGTCATCACCCAGAAGTCGAACAGACTGGTGGGAGCGGATGCGCAGCCCTGGGTCGATCGCCCGCCGAAATGCCTGGAACCGGTTCAGCCTCGGCTCCATGCTGGCGAAGTCCTCAGGGCGGCTGAGCGTGTCCTTCGTCAGGTAGATGCGACCTCCCTCTGCGATCACGAAGGCGTTGAGCTGGTCGACGACGCCCTGGGTCCAGTGTCGCATCGGGATATCGAGCGCGATCGAGATGCCCGGCCGCGGAAAGGAGAGCATGCCGCGTCCCTCAGGCCCGCAGTCCTTGATGACACACAGGAACGAGGCCCCGCCAACCCGGGTCAGCAGCTCGAGGAAGCGGCGCGCCGCCTGCGAACCCGCGTCGTCTGGCAGGACGCACTGGTACTGGGTGAAGCCCTGCCGGCCGTACATGCGGTTCCAGTGCAGGATGGCGTCGAGCGGGTAGAAGAAGGACCACGGCGAGACGATGCCGCGCTTCTCGCGACGGAGGTGCTTCCAGTAGAACAGGGTGTTGAAGGCGAGGACGCTGAGCGGGTTCAGCAGCCACGAAGGCAGGTAGAAGGGCATCGCGAGCCTCGGAGGCTGGGCCGGGAACCGGCTGGGAGCCTCTACGGGCTCGGCCCACCTGCCGCGCATCAGGATGCCTCGACCGAGGTTCGAGCCGCCCGAGACGCAGTCGATCCAGCCGACGGTCATCGGCCACTCCGGCCCGGCCTTCTTCAGCGCCTCGACAAAGGCCTCGATGTCGGGGATCCGGCTGCTCTCCTGAAGGATCCACGGAGACGGAATCCGCCGCATCGTGAACGAGACCTCGAGGATGTGACCGGTCAGCCCCATGCCCCCGATCGTGGCGTCAAACAGCTCGGCACGGTCATCGGGGCCGCACTCGACGATGCTGTCATCAGCAAGCCGCATGCGGAGCCGGGAGACGTGTTCTCCGAAGCAGCCTTCGCGATGGTGGTTCTTGCCGTGGACGTCAGAGGCGACCATGCCGCCGAGCGTGACGAACTGCGTCCCGGGTGTGACGGGTACAAACCAACCACGTTTTAAGAAGATACGGTTGATTTCGTAGAGGGATAGTCCAGCTTCTGCATGCAGGAGTCCAGATGCCTCGTCGAACCCCAGGATCCGATCGGCCAGCACCGTGCCCGCCACCGTCGACCCCGCGGAGGCGGGCAGCGAGGAGTCGCCATACGACCGCCCGAGGCCGCGCGTCAGCGAGACGCCGCGGGTGATCGCGCCAAGGTCCTCACCCAGCACCTCCCGGCCTGGCGTCGAGAACAGCCCCCAGCCCTCAATTCGCTCTCCCGACATCGAAGCCACGCGCAGTCCAGCCGTCCCGCCGATGGCACCTAGTCGGCGTCACGCGCGATCGGCAAGCCGATGCACTGCGAGGCCTCTGCATGCGGCCCGCCCTCGAATCCACCCCGACCCCGAAGCCAGCCAGGGCGGCCGCTCAGTACAGGAACTCGTCGCTGCCGTCGGTCCGCACGATCCAGACGATCGTGTCGGCCTTCACGGCGGCGTCGATCGAGGCGTAGGCAGTGAGCATCGACTCCACATGCTGCTGGCCGTAGGCCACGACGACCAGGAGCTGCTTCTG
This sequence comes from Bradymonadia bacterium, assembly GCA_044376025.1. Classification (GTDB taxonomy): domain Bacteria; phylum Myxococcota_A; class Bradymonadia; order REDH01; family REDH01; genus JBILLP01. The sequence continues at coordinate 1,198 of JBILLP010000172.1, read as the reverse complement.
CCAGCGGTCCTCGGGCACAACGTTGGCCGTGCTGACGAGGATATCGCCGAGCTTGCGTGTCAGCAGGGACGACGCGGTGGCGACGGTGTAGGGCGCATCCCGCGGGAAGCCGACCGCCCGCGTCACGCTGACGCCGAACTTCGTGCCGTCGATCGCGACAAGGATGTCGGTCAGGGCGTCCGGCACCACGTACCGCACCTCGGTCTCGGTCTTGACGAGCTCCGCGCCTTCGCACCGGGCCAGGACTTCGAAGGCGAAGGCCTCCGACTCCCTGGAGCTTCCGCCCGCGTTGTCGGTCTCCATGATGCGGCGCCCGCCGGTGGTCAGCCTGCCGAGGTCGGCGGGGTCATCCCACGGATCGTCGGCGAAGTCGATCACGTTCGTGAAGACCGAGGGCTCTGCGCTGGTGAGCTCATCGTCGAGCACGCCGCAGGACCCTGAGATCTCGCCGAACCCTGGCTCCGCCGCACCTGCGTCGCCCGGCTCGGTGTCAGTCTCCTCACCCGTATCGACCGTGTCGCCTTCATCGGTCTCCGTGTCGGGCGCCGAGTCGGTGCCGGTGTCGCTCGAGTCAGGCTCGTCGCTGGCGTCGGCAGCGTCCGGCTCGGTGTCGGTCCTGACGTCGCCGTCCGGTGAGTCAGGCTCGTCCTCCGCGTCGAGCCCCGGAGTTCCGGAGCCGTCTGCGGTGTCATCGGCATCGACAAGCCCAGCCGCATCGATCGCCGTGTCGGCGTCGTCGCTCGGACCCGAGGCGGCGTCGCCGGCAGAGCAGGCGGCGGTCGCCACGGCGAGCAGGCTCAGGAGGGCGGGGAGCTGGCGGAGCAAGGGCACGTGAGGCCTCGTCGTAGCGTTGGACTAGGGCGGCGGGAGCGCGAGCCGACGCTCCCACGAGGCGGCGTCATCGACGTCCAGGACGAGCCGGGCCCACGGCGCGCCCTCCTCGAACTCGATCGCCAGCGACTCCGGTAGAAAGCGGCTGTACCAGAACTCCCATCCTCGCCGACCCCAGAAGGTTCCGGCCCTGATGACCCCAGGAAGGCTGGTCCCGGCGACTCGCCATCGGAGACCGGCACTGCTGGTCGGCACGCGCCCGCACCGCGTCGCGCGGCCGAGATCAACCCGGATGCTGCCGCGAAGCGCCCAGACGCGCTCCCAGCCGTGGAGCTCAACGACGAGCTGGCTGCCTTCGACGCGGAGA
>JBILLP010000171.1:0-6845 GCA_044376025.1 Bradymonadia bacterium | reverse complement strand
GCCGCCGCGGAGACCACCAGCGGGTCGGGGTCGTCTTTCACCACGAGCAGCGCGAACGGCAGGGAGCCGGGCATCGCGCCGATCAGCGGGTCCAGGTCGAATGCCGTGGCGGCCAACCCGAGGCAGAGCGCCAGCGTGAGCGCGCCGAGCAGCACCCAGCGGCGACCCGCGGTCGTGCCGCGCACCGACAGCGCAGACAGCACCGCGGCGAAGGCGCCCCACGTGACCAGCAGGGCGGGCCCGGCCCACGCACCGAACTCCACCTCGCCGGGCTGAGACAGCCCCTCGACCGAGAGCGAAACCGCCGCGAGGCCGACCATCCACGCCATCGGCGGGATGCGGAGCGCATCGAGCATGCCCGACCACGACCTCTCGCCGTGCCGGGCGAGCAGGGCCCTCAGCGCGACGGGCGTCGGCACCCCCACAAAGGCGACGAAGATCGCGAGCAACGTCGCGACCGTGATGCCGCCGGCGATCCCCACCGGTGCGTAGAGGAGCTGGAGCGTTGCGACCGAGGCCGTGGGGGCGTCGCTGCCCGGGGGTTCGACCCACGTCCGGTCGATGCGCCAGGTCCACCACTGCTGCACAAGTATGACCTGCAGCGGCAGCCGGGCGAGCGTGAACCTGAAGGCGCGCTCCTCGTCACGGTCGATGAAGCGGCGCCGCAGCGCCCACAGCGCGGTTGCGAAGAAGACGACCAGGCTCGACATCGCCGCCCCCGCCACCGACAGCACCGCGCTCCAGGCCGGGTGTGTCCCGACGGCCTCCCGCACGAAGCCGAGCCAGTTCGCAGGCGACACCAGGCTCCACACGACCGCCCCGTCGCCTGTGGCTCCGAACAGCCCGAGCGCGAGCGCCAGGAGCACCGGGAGGAACGGGCTCCTCGGACCCGATTCGCCGCTCAGCAGCGCTGCGAGCATGGTCAGCGCCGCCAGCGTCGCGCCCGCAAGCGTTGACTGGGCCAACGCCAGCAGCACCGCCAACGTCAGCCCGCTGGACACGGCCAGCAGCACCGCGAGCACGGCCGGCACCACCGAGACCGCAAGGGCAGGCAACGCCGCATCGAGGAGGTGTGCCCGGATGCGTTGAGCCGGCGTGAGCGGTGCGAGCTCGTGCAGTTCAAAGAGGCCGGACTGGCGCTCGTCGTACAGGGACTGCGACGTCGCGTGCACCCAGCCGAGCACGACGGCGATCCAGTGCCAGCCGAGCACCCAGAAGATCCACTGCCTGTGGTCATCGGGACCTCTGGTTCCCGAGAGCCAGAGGAGCAGGATGACAACCGCCGCGACGAGCTCGGCGGAGACGATGGCGCTCCATCCGGAGCGTCGGGCGAGGATCCAGTGGGTCCGTGCAAAGGGCGTCGACCGCATCACATCACCCGGGTGGCGTCGAGGTCGAGCAGGATGCGCTCGAGGTCGTCGTGGGCGGGCCGGAGCAGGCGCAGCTGCAGTCCCCGACCGGTGAGCTCCGCGAGCAGCGTGTCGAGAAGCTCCTCGCGCTCCAGCATCACCTCGACCGAGCGCGTGTCACCGGCGACCAGCGCGATCCCGGGGCAGCCGGAGACCCAGGCCGCGAAGCTCGCGTCTTCGCGCTCCCAGCGCACGCGCCATGCGACCTGCCTCGCCGTGCGCGCGATGTCGCCAACGTCGCCAAAGGCCCGCATCACGCCCTGCTCCAGCACGAGCACGCGGTTGGCGAACTCCGAGACCTCGTGCAACACGTGCGATGAGACCACCACGGCGCAGCCGTCGGCCGCGAGCCCCTTGACGATGTCGCGGAGCTGCACGCGGCTGACGGGGTCGAGGCCCGCTGCCGGCTCGTCGAGCAGGCAGACCCGGGGGGCGTGCAGCAGGGTCTTGGCGAGCAGCAGCCTCTGCAGCATGCCCTTGGAGAGGACTCCGCAGGGGTCGTCGGCCTTCGACGCCAGCGCGGTCAGCGCGAGCAGCTCGGCGATGCGCCGGTCGGCATCGGCGACCTCGTAGAGCGCCGCGAAGTGTTCGAGGAACTCGCGCACGAGGAGCTTCTTCCACACGGGCGCGGCGTCGGGCATGAAGCCGACCCGTCGGCAGAAGCCCAGCGGGTCGTCGCCCGCGGTGAGGCCGGCCACCCGAACCTCGCCCAAGGTGAGCGGTACCAGGCCTAGGATCGCGCGGAGCAGCGTGGTCTTGCCGGCGCCGTTGGGGCCGATCAACGCGCACACGTCGCCGGCGCGCAGGTCGAACGAGACGCCATCGAGGGCGACGGTCGGAGCGAAGTCGACCCTCAGCGAGGCCACCGAGAGCAGGGGTTCCGCAGGATCGGCGTGCGGTGAGGCGGGCGGGTGCATGCGGTTCTCCCCGTGCGAGGCTGCGCGGGCGGAGAGTTCCCACGGCGCAGGCAGCGGGTCAAGCTCGCCGCGTGACGCGTGCGCGATCAGTTGCTACGCGGCGGAGCCCGCGCCCGCCCACGGTCGGAACTCCCATGCCGAAGACTGCCACCACGACGTCCGCGCCGGGACTGTTCGAGCGAGCCCGACACCGGCTCGTCGCCTCGGACTACCTGACGACCGCCGCGATCGGGCTCGGGTACTTCGTGCTACTCGCGCTGACCGACCGGATGGGCTTCACGCGCGACGAGAGCTTCTACTTTCACGCGGGGACCGAGTACGCGGGCTGGTTCAAGGAGCTGCTGACGAACCTGCGGGCAGGGCAGCCGGGACTGAGCTTCGAGCAGGCGAGCATCGACGCCCACTGGAGCTACAACCCCGAGCACCCGGTCCTGATCAAGACGCTGTTCGGGCTGTCGTGGTGGATCCTCAGCGACACGCTGCACTGGGTCAGCCCGTCGCTGGCGTTCAGGCTGCCGGCGATGGCGTTCGGTGGGCTCTGGATCGCGATGACCTGGCTCTTCGCGCGTGAGGTCTTTGGCAGCCGCCGCGCGGCCTGGTTCGCGGCCGCGACGATGGGGGCGATGCCGCACGTCTTCTTCCACGCGCACCTGGCCTGCTTCGACGTGCCGGTCGCGGCGATCTGGCTCGTGACCGTCTTTGCATGGTGGAAATCGCTCGACAACGCGCGGTGGGCGTGGGCGACGGGGCTGCTGTGGGGCATCGGGCTGACGATCAAGCTCAACATGTTCTTCTTGCCGGGCGTCTTCCTGCTGCACGCGGGACTGCTCGGGCTGTATCGCGCGGTGCAGTCGCGCGGGGGCACGCTGAGGGCGCCGCGGATTCCGCTGGCCCTGGTGACGATGGCGCTGCTCGGGCCGATCGTGTTCCACCTCGGCTGGCCGCTGCAGTGGTACGAGACCTACAAGCGCTTCTCGTTCTACATCGCGTTCCACTCGGGCCACGAGCACTACTACGTCGACTACCTCGGTCGCGGCCTGTGGGAGCCTCCGTTCCCGATCGAGTATCCGTTCGTGCTGACGGGCATCACGACGCCGATGGTCGTGCTGGCGGCGATGCTGGCCGGCATGGTGGTGGCGCTTGCGGCGTGGGCGCGGAGCCCGTCGTTGCCGCCGGCGCCGCGCGAGGCGTCAGACCCCGCGCTCCCGAGATACGCGACCGGCACGCTGCTTGCGCTGAACATCGTGATCCCGTTCGCGATCATCGCGCACCCCGACACGCCGGTCTTCGGCGGGGTCAAGCACTGGTTCCCGGCGCTTCCCTTCATGTCGATGTTCGCGGGCTACGGGCTGATGCGCCTCTGCGATGGGCTGGCGTCACCGGCGCGGAGCCTCCCGGGCGCGACGGCCGCAGCCGCCTCGGTGCTCGCAGTCTACCTCGCGTCACCCGTGTACGCGACCTGGTTCAGCCATCCGTTTGGCATCTCGTACTACAACGAGCTGATCGGCGGCTACACCGGTGCGGCCGACGCGCAGACCATGCGGCAGTTCTGGGGCTACGCCTCGCGGCAGGCGCTGCCCTGGGTCAACGCCAACGTGCCGAAGGGCGCGCGTGTTGCGTGGCACGACACGACGAGCGGAGCCTACGAGATGTACAAGCGTGAGGGGCTGCTTCGCCCCGATGTCGGTGCGACCTGGGACTACCAGAACGCCGACTACCTGCTCTTCGATGTGCAGCGGGCACTGAACTTCGCGCTCGAGGACGCCTGGAGCCGCTACGGGACACAGGCCCCGGTCGAGACCATCTCGATCGCCGGCGTACCGCTGATCACGGTCTATCCAAACCTTGCGCGGCTAGGCCGAACCGCCGACAATCGCGACGAAGTCCCCGAGCCCGAAGGTGATGACGGTGAGCAGCCAGACGCACCGGCCTTGTTGCCACCGCCGCCCGCCGACTCCGGCCCGGGCGAAGCAGGATCAGGGTCGGGCGCGCCCTGACGTGGCCGCGCGTCGCCGCTGCTGGCCTGCGCCGCTGCTCGTGCTCTGCCTCACCGGTACGCTCGCGGGCCCCTGGCACGCGGCCCGGGCCGAGGCGCAGGCAGCGCCGTCGGCCGTCACGCCCGAGGCCGAGGAGCAGGCCGCCGAGCTGTTCGAGAAGGGGCGGGCGGCCTTCGAGGCCCAGAACCACGCGACCGCCGCGCAGTTCTTCGTCGAGGCCTACCGGCTCGACCCCGACGCGCGCCTCGCCTTCAACGCCGCGACGGCCTTTGAGCGTGCGGGCGACCCCGTCCGCGCCCGCACCTGGTACGAGACGGCGCAGCAGTCCGGCGATGCGGCGACCGCCGCGCTCGCGGCGGAGGCGCTCGCCCGCGTCACGCCCGCGTCAGAGGCGATCGCCGCCCGGGAGGCAGAAGCCGAGGAGCGCCGTCGCGCCGCAGAGCGCGAGGCTGAACTGCAGGCGGCGCGCGGCAGGCTCCGCCTCGACCTGGGGAGCGCAATCGAGGGCGCCATTGCCCGCATCGACGATGGTCCGGCGCTCGCACTCCCGACCGAGGTTGCGCTTGATCCTGGACAGTACCTCGTGAGCTTCGAGGCGCCCGGGTACCAGTCCTGGTCGCGCCCGGTCGAGATCCAGCGGGGTGGGGTGGTGGTCATCGACGCGCAGCTCCGGGCAGAGAGCCGCGCCGGCCTCTACCGGGCGCTCGGCTGGTCGGCGATCGGGCTCGCGGCCGGCACGGGCGCAGCCGGAGTCCTCTTCTACGGTGACGCCGCCGACCGCTACGACCGGGCGCGAGAGCTCTCGACCGGCCCCGACCGCGAGGCCTTCGAGTCAACCCGCGACCAGGGCAGGGCGTCGGGCACCTTCTCGACCGCCTCGTATGCCGTCTCCGCCGCAGCGGCGATCGGCGGCACGGTGCTCCTGCTGCTCGCGCGCTCGGCCTCTGCCGACGATGAGGCCGCCGCGCGTGGGCAGCGCGTCTCGCTTGCACCCTGGTTCGACGCCGGCGGCTCGGGCCTCGTCTCGACGTGGAGGTTCTGAGATGCGCCGCCTCGCCGCCGTGCTGCTCCCGCTCGCGCCGCTCACAGGCTGCGCCCTCGGCTTCGATTTCGACTCGCTCGAGTACGAGGGCGCCGACGCCGGTGACACGCAGGGCGGCGACACCGGCGTCGATACCGGGCCAGCTCCTGACAGCGGGGCCGAGCCCGACACGGTCGACGAGCCCGGCGGCGACGTCAGCGACACCGGTGGCGGTGACGACACCGCCGGCGACAGCACCGCGGACGCGCCGCCCGACACGCCGGCCGATACGGGCTGCACGCCGCGACCTGAGCGCTGCGACGGCGTCGACAACGACTGCGACGGCGTCGTCGACGCCGCCGACCCCGACGTCGTCTGGGACCGCGACAATTGCGGAGCCTGCGGCGAGACCTGCGCCGCGCCTCCGAACGCCACCGGTACCTGCTCCCCCGACTTCGCCTGCGCCGTGTCGGCCTGCTCGGGGGGCGTTCAGGACCTGAACCAGCACTTCGCCGACGGCTGCGAGTTCAAGGTGACCGAAGCGTGGGGCTGGCTCAGCCGCATCGAGGTGTCGGGCGGCCTCGCCATCGGGCCTTCTGCCGCGGTCTTCTACGGCGACACCGGCGCGCAGGCCTACGACCTGACGGCCGCCGAGCCGCGCCCGGTCGCACGCGTCGCGGCGGCGGGTCGGCGCTTCGTCACCGCGGCTACGACTGCTGACCGGATCTACCTCGGGGCGGCCGTGGGCGACGGCTCCACCGGTGCGATCCACCGCGTGCGGCTGCTGTCGCCGCTCGGGTTCGACACCTCGCCGCAGGTGGTGTCGCTGAGCAAGCCGCCATCTTCGCTCGCGGCGCTCGGGGAGCGGCTGCTCGTGTCGAACGAGTCGCCCGGCCAGGTGCAGCTCTATGACCTCGCCGCGGGCACCTTCAGGTTCGTCGGCTCGATCACGCCCTTTGCCGGGCAGCCTGTCAGGCGCATGGTCGTCGACGCCGGGCTGACCCGCGGCTTCGCACTCGGCGCCGGTGGAGCCGTGCGCGCCTTCGCGCTCAGCACCGGCGCGAACCCGGTCACGGCGGGCGACACCGCGCCGGCCCCGCCGGCAGCGAGGTCGCTCGTGGCCGCGGCGCTGGTCGACGCCGCGGGTCCACCCGGGCTGGCAGCGGTGACCCTGCTCGCAGATGCCGCAGGGGGCGGGTCCGACCTGCTCCGCGTGCTCCCGTGGGCCGCCGCGACCGGGTTCGGCGCGCCGATCGAGGTCGTGCTGCCCACGGCGCAGAGCGTCGCGATCGACGTCGAGGGCGCGGTGGTGCGCGTGCTCGACCGCGACGGCGGCGTCACGACCCTCGACCTGTCGGCATCGGAGGTCACCGCTGAGCATGTCGCCGGTGCCGCCGGCTTCGGGGTCGCCCGGGCGTGGGTCGCGACCGATGCCGGAAGGCTCGTCGCCACCTCGACCGAGGTCTCGGTGCTGGAGCGCGGCGTCGACGCGATGGAGCAC